>JBKPKC010000083.1:0-6227 GCA_046765595.1 Nitrospirota bacterium | reverse complement strand
ACTTTAAGGTATTCGCTGCCTCCCAGATCGTCCCTCGTTTTGCCCAAGAGAAGGATCGCGTCGCCGTCCTCCCGGAACCATTGGGTCATCGCCCGGTCCGCCTCTTCAATCAATCCGACCATTCCGAGCATCGGCGTCGGGTAGATGGACAGGCCGTTGGTCTCGTTATAGAAGCTCACATTTCCGCTGACAATCGGAATCTGGAAATGCGTGCAGGCATCCGCGAGGCCTTCAATGGCCAGGACGAACTGCCACATGATGTCAGGCCGCTCCGGATTTCCGAAATTGAGACAATCGGTGAGCCCGATCGGCTCCGCACCGGAACAGACGAGATTGCGGGCCGCCTCGACCACCGCCAACCTGGCTCCCTCATACGGATGCAGGAGACAATATCGGCCGTTGCAATCCACGGTCAATGCGACGGCTTTATTGGTGCCCTTGATACGGACCACCGCGGCATCGGACCCCGGCCTGACAACCGTATTGGTGCGCACCATATGATCGTATTGCTCGTACACCCATCGCTTGCTGGCAATGGTTGGACTGGACAACAAAGCGAGCAGCGCGGCATCCGGATCCTTGACGTCAGGCAGAGAATCGTAATTCAGGTTGGTCAGCATGTCCTGATAGGCGGGAGGCGAATAGGGGCGCTCATACCGCGGACCGTCATCCGCCAGCGCTTTCGCCGGAATCTCGGCGACGACCTTGCCTTGATCAAGCACCCGCAACATGCCGTCGCCCGTGACTTTGCCGACAACGGCGACGTCCAGATCCCACTTTCGGCAAATCCGGATACACTCCTCTTCCTGACCCGCTTTCGCGACCATCAGCATGCGTTCCTGAGATTCGGACAGCATCAATTCATAGGGCGACATTCCGGGCTCGCGCCGCGGGACCTGTGCCAAATCAAGTTCAATACCGTTGCCTGCCCGCGACGCCATTTCGCACGATGAGCTGGTCAAGCCTGCGGCGCCCATGTCCTGAATGCCGACGAGCAGATCGCTCGCCATCAATTCGAGACAGGCTTCCAGCAGCAGCTTCTCCTGGAAGGGATCGCCCACTTGCACAGTCGGCCGCTTCTGTTCGGATGCATCGTCAAAGGCGTCTGAGGCCATCGTCGCTCCGTGAATCCCGTCACGGCCGGTCTTCGAGCCGAAGTAAATAACCGGGTTGCCGACCCCGGCGGCGGTGCCCCGAAAAATCTTGTCTTTATGCGCGATCCCAAGGCAGAAGGCATTGACGAGCGGATTGAGCGAGTAGATATCGTCGAACCGCACTTCACCGCCCACGGTAGGCACGCCCATGCAGTTGCCGTATCCGGCAATCCCTGCCACGACACCCCGCATCAAATGGCGGTTCTTCGTGCTGTCCAACCCGCCGAAGCGCAGAGAATCGAGCAACGCAATCGGCCTCGCGCCCATCGTAAAGACGTCCCGCAGGATACCGCCGACGCCGGTCGCCGCGCCTTGATAGGGCTCTATGAAGGAGGGATGGTTGTGCGACTCCATCTTGAACACGACGCACAAGCCGTCGCCGATGTCGACGGCTCCGGCGTTCTCACCAGGTCCCTGCACCACCCGCGGTCCCGTCGTGGGAAGCTTTTTCAGATGGACGCGCGAGCTCTTGTAGGAGCAATGCTCGGACCACATCACGGAAAACATGCCGAGTTCGGTAATGTTCGGCTCGCGGCCCAAAATCTCGAGGATTTTCTTGTACTCGTCCTCCGTCAGATTATGTTGGGCGAGCAGTTCTTTCATATCCGCAGTGTTTGTCTTCATGGCCTTTAAACGTCGCAGGGGCAACGCTTCAGTTTCAAAATCTCGATCTGGGTCCGCTTCGTTGCCAGGAAGACACGCTGGACGCCGCTCCCGCGCGCCAACGTTTTCGGCAAGGGGGTCCGATGCGCATAGCCTCGAAGCGCCATCTCGCGGACGAGCGCGTCATGCCGGCTATACAGCGCCTTGAGTTTTCCATGCCAGCGCATGGTTTCTGGATGGCGGGCATAGCCCTTCTTGCCGTTCACGAGCACCGACCAGATCGCGTGCAGTTCCCGGTGCTCCCCCAGCAAATGATTCCGACAGAGCCGCTTCGGTGAAATATCCCAGATCCGCACGTCTTTCTCTCTTGCAGCGATCAGCGGCAGGAGCCGCGGTCACGCCTCCACCATTTTGAGAGGCTGTTTCTTCAACGCCTCGAGCATCGACCTGAGAATCAATCGCCCGTCCTCATTACCCAACAGACCCTCAGCGCCGCGCTCGGGATGAGGCATCATGCCCAACACATTCCCTTCCGCATTGCGAATGCCGGCAATATTGTCGAGCGAACCGTTCGGATTGGCTTCTGCCGTGACCTTGCCCTCGGGCGTGCAATAGCGAAAGACCACCTGGGCGTTGGCCTGGAGGCCTGCAAGCGTCACGGGATCAGTGTAGTAATTTCCTTCGGCATGAGCGATGGGGATTTTTAAGACCTGGCCCGGTGTGCACGCGCCCGTAAACGCCGTGGCCGCATTCTCGACCCGCACGTGCACGTCCTTGCAGACAAAGTGAAGCGAACGGTTGCGGAGCATCGCTCCTGGGAGCAATCCGGCCTCCAGCAGAATCTGAAAGCCGTTGCAGATGCCCAGGACCAGCCCGCCGTGTTGGGCAAACTCTTTGACGGCATTCATGACCGGGGAAAACCGGGCAATGGCTCCCGTGCGCAGATAATCTCCATAGGAAAAGCCGCCGGGAATGACGATCGCGTTTAAACCGGAAACGCTTGTCTCTTTGTGCCAGACCATCGTCACGCTCTGGCCAAGCACGTCCTTGAAGACATGCTCGCAGTCGTGATCACAATTGCTGCCGGGAAAAACAAGAACGCCGATCTTCACTTCTTCCCCTCCAACAAAGCCGTTGAGCGAGTATTCTCACGCGGGTGGCACTGGCGGAGGACCTCCCCAGCCGCCTACCCTGCCGCATTTTTTTCGCCCGCCAACCCCCGATTACTTTGCAATCGATTTCCCGGAACGCGGCTTTCACCGGGCGCCCTTACCGTGGGCCTCCACGAAATACGTCATGTTAATTCATATCGATACTCTTCAATGATCGTATTCGCCAACAACTTCTCGCACATCTGCCTCACCTGAGCGTCCGCCTTTGCTTTGTCCGTCTCTTTCACGTCCAGTTCCATATATTTGCCGACCCGAACGTTCTCCGCGTTTTTAAAACCTAAGGAATCAAGCGCATGTTCAATGGCCTTGCCCTGCG
The DNA here is from genome assembly GCA_046765595.1 of Nitrospirota bacterium. GTDB lineage: Bacteria > Nitrospirota > Nitrospiria > Nitrospirales > Nitrospiraceae > Nitrospira_C. The sequence goes on along the minus strand of JBKPKC010000083.1, from coordinate 2,982 downwards.
GATCAAGGATCCCCTGCTTCAACGTGACATGGATCTTAGCCTTCACGATTTATTCCCCTGCTGTTCGGATGTCTTGCTCAATCCGTCCACGTATCTTCGTATCTTGAATATGACTGCTACGGTCGCAATTCCACCGACTGCGAGGGCGGCAAACGCCCACCGCCAGGGTGAATCCTCCAGTCGATAGGCCATCATGGCGACGACGCCGGCCCACACGATCACTGCTGCCACTAACCCATAATTTAAAAACGCCTTCAGCATTCGCTTTGCTACTCTCTTCTCCCTCAAAAGGAGAGGTAAGGCTTTCAAGCGGAGTCATGTTGCCATGAGCGAACTTGCCGGAAGGAGCGAGGCCCCATCGAGACTCGGCCTGGAAGGAAGGCGGAAACTGACCGAGTCTGCGAGGGAATTTCCGAAGGAGTCCGCCAGGCCGAGTCCGAAAGGGTCGCTCCGTAAGGCTGTGAAGCGAATGTCCGACATGACTCCGCACATCTCATGCGCACACCCTCTTCAGCACTTCCTGATATGCCTCCTCGATCTTCCCCAAATCCTTCCGAAACCGATCCTTGTCCATCGATTCCTTCGTCGTCTGATCCCAGAACCGGCAGGTGTCAGGAGAAATCTCATCGGCCAAGATCAATCGGCCGTTGTGCATACCGAATTCCAGCTTGAAATCGACGAGGATCATCCGGCGCTCGGCAAAAAACGGCTGGAGGACGCCATTGACTTTCAATGCGAGCCGCCTGATCTCGGCCAATTGTTCCGGTGTCGCCAGCTTTAACAGCCGCACGTGATCATCGGCGATCAGCGGATCCCCAAGCGCGTCGTTCTTGTAGTACCACTCGACAACGGGCGGCTGGATCGCTTCGCCCTCTTTGAGGCCTAACCGCTTCGCCAAACTCCCCGCCACCACGTTTCTGACCACCACTTCCACGGGAATGATGGTGACTTTTTTCGTGAGCATCTCGCGATCGCTCTTTCGCTCGACGAAATGCGTCGGCACCCCGCTTTGCTCCAGCAGCCGGAACAATCGCTCAGAGACCTTGTTGTTGATAATGCCCTTTTCCACGATGGTGCCGCGCTTCTGCGCGTTGAACGCCGTCGCATCGTCCTTGAAGTATTGAAGCACTTCTTCGGGATGTCCGGTCGTAAAAATTTTCTTCGCTTTGCCTTCGTAGATGAGCGTGCCTGTGGTCATGATGTCTCTCCGGGACGATGTTACTGCGCCAGGATCTCGATGATCTCATCCAACCCCTTGCCCGTGCCGAGCCAGATCGGATGACCGAATCGTCTCGTGTATTGGAACTCTTTCACTTTTTCCAGCGACAGAATCAAGCTGTGGAAGTCGTCGAGTTTCGACGTTTCGAAATAGGTGATGAAATCCACGTCGTCGAGTCCGGTCGAATGGTAGAGTTTGCGCTTCACCGTCTTCTGGTAGGGCAAGGCCGTCTCAGTGTGCTCCTTCATCATCGCCGCCCGCGTCTCTTGATCCAACGCCCACCAATCGGCGCTTTTTCGAATGGGAATGACCACCGCGTAGGGTTTGGGCCCGGGATCGCTTGCCGCTTTTAATTCCACCTTCATCTCGTCGGAAAACCCCGGCACGTAATTGGCTTTCTTGGTCAACCCGTGCATGATCCCGGCGACTTTCAACTGCTTTCCAAAGGCGCTGCTCTGGAGATCGACCAAAAACTTTTGGATGTCACGCATCTCGATGGCATGGACGCGAAACAAGATATCCGCATGGTCAGAGAGCCCACGTAATAGGTACAGATCGATGGCGACCTTCTCCCGGTGCTGTTCCACCACGCCTTTGAGGATGGTCAAGAGCGCAATGCGTGTGGCGCCCTCCTTCCTCGCCCAGTCGTCATTGAAGCTATACGCGGCAAACGTCCCGTAGACGCCCGGGTCGGCCAAGAGTTTTTCCCGGTCAGGCGCCGCGAATCCGGCATCAGTCCACAGTGAAGCAAGCAGCATGACAATGCCGATGACGCTTGTCTGTTGTGCGGTCATAACCGTCCCTTCCCCGGCCGGGAACTTGAGCCGGTTCCGAACACCCGCTTAAAAATGTTATCGACGTGCCGTAAATAGTATTTCGGATTAAAACACGCCGAAATCTCTTTCTTCGTGAGGTGCTGCGTAATGAATGGATCCTTGCCGACGAGTTCCTGCAACCCGCCCGAGCCGTTCCACGAGGCCATCGCGTTGCGCTGCACCGCCTCGTAGGATTCTTTCCTCTGGGCGCCCTTTTCAATGAGCGCCAACAGCAGGCGTTGGGAATAGACCAGCCCCCCTGTGAGTTCGAGGTTGCGCTTCATGTTGGCGGGGTACACGACGAGGTGCTTGATGAGATCGGTGACTTTGGCCAGCATGTAGTCGATCAAGATGGTGCTGTCCGGCATGATCACACGTTCGACCGACGAATGACTAATGTCGCGCTCGTGCCACAGCGCCACGTTTTCCATGGCTGCCAGACTATTCGCCCGCACGAGCCGCGCCAGTCCGCAGAGGTTTTCCGAAACGATCGGATTGCGCTTGTGCGGCATCGCCGACGAGCCCTTCTGGCCTGCGGAAAAGTACTCTTCGGCCTCAAGCACCTCCGTGCGCTGCAGATGCCGCACCTCGGTGGCGACCTTCTCGATCGTCGCTCCGAGCAGCGCCAGGGCCGTCGCATAGGCGGCATGCCGGTCGCGCTGCACCACTTGATTGGACACCGGATCGACCGTCAGGCCGAGCTTCCCGCACACATAGGCTTCGATGTCCGGTCCTTGATGCGCAAACGTCCCCATGGCGCCGGACAGCTTGCCGACGGCAATGTCCTTGCGGACTTGCCTCAGACGCGCGAGATGACGGCTGACTTCCTCGTGCCAGATCGCCAGCTTGAACCCGAAGGAAATTGGCTCCCCATGGATGCCGTGTGACCGGCCGACCATCACCTGGGCCTTATAGCGAACCGCCTGACGTTTGAGCACGGCCAGGAAC
>JBKPKC010000082.1:0-3537 GCA_046765595.1 Nitrospirota bacterium | reverse complement strand
GAAGTGCGCTATGCCACACACCCGCAGCATGCGGTCAATCAGTTCAAGACAATGGTGAAAACGCTCCATAACGCGGGAATCGAGGTCATTCTCGACGTCGTCTATAACCACACGGCGGAAGGGAATCACCTTGGTCCAACGCTCTCGTTCCGCGGGATCGACAATGCGGCCTATTACCGCCTCGTGCCGGACGACCCCCGGTACTATCTCGACTACACGGGAACAGGCAATACGCTGAACGTCCAAAATCAACGCACGCTGCAGCTCATCATGGACAGCCTTCGGTATTGGGCGTTGGAGATGCATGTGGATGGATTTCGTTTCGATCTGGCCGCGGCCCTCGCGCGCGAGTTGCACGATGTCGACCGACTCGGCGGCTTTCTCGACATCATTCAGCAAGATCCCGTGCTCTCACAGCTGAAGCTCATCGCCGAACCGTGGGACATCGGCGAAGGGGGCTACCAGGTCGGCAACTTTCCCGCGGGTTGGGCCGAATGGAACGGCAAGTATCGGGACACGATCAGACGCTATTGGAAAGGCGACGGCGGGCAGGCGAGCGAACTGGGCTATCGGCTGTCAGGCAGCAGCGATCTCTACGAAGGCAGTGGAAGAAAGCCGTTCGCCAGCATCAATTTCGTCGTCGCGCACGACGGGTTCACGCTTCGGGATTTGGTCTCCTACAACGAGAAGCACAACGAAGCCAACAAGGAAGACAACAAAGACGGTTCCGACGACAATCAGAGCTGGAACTGCGGCGTCGAAGGACCCACCGATGATGCTGCCATCCGGGATTTGCGGGCGCGCCAGCAGCGCAACATGCTGGCGACCTTGCTCCTGTCGCAAGGCGTGCCGATGATTTGCGGGGGAGATGAAATCGGCCGAACCCAGGGCGGCAACAACAACGCGTATTGTCAGGACAATGAAGTCAGCTGGTTCAATTGGGACATCTCGAGTGAAGAGCAGGCACTGTTTACGTTCACGAGCGCCTTGATCATGTTGCGCGCGGCCCATCCGGTGTTTCGCCGCCGGCAATTTTTCCAGGGCCGGAGCATTTACGGCGCCGATATCAAGGACCTTTCCTGGTTCCGGCCCGACGGGGGGGAGATGACGGAGGACGATTGGAAACAGGGTTACGTCCGTTGCCTGGGGGTGAGACTCGCGGGAGACCGCATCGAGGAGAAGGACTATCTAGGAAACCCGATTCTCGACGACACATTTCTGGTGCTGATGAATGCGCACCACGAACCCATTCAGTTCACCCTGCCTCCCCCGCCCGCAAACGTGCAATGGCAATTGGTGTTGGACACGGTGCAGGATGTCATTCCGGCTCATGCACCTTTAGTGACGGAAGGCCAACATTACGACCTTAAAGGGCGCTCCCTGGCCTTGATGCAGATTGAGACCGCCGTGCCGATCCGCAAGCCGCTAAGGGGATTTCCCAGTGCAAGGTCCTGAGGGACGCGGCGTAACCTGTCAGATCTACGGAGGACTCGATGCAGAGTCTCCTGCGGGCCGCAATATTTTTGGCCATCATCCAAGCGGGCAGCGCGCTCGGGATGACGAATGATGTCGGGCAATCGGCGGCCGAACGGCCGAGTGATGTGCAGTTGCAGAGCGCCATCACGGAGGCGATGCATACGAGTCCGCTGACTGCCAACAGCCTCATTGTCGTGCACGTGAGCCAGGGCGAAGTGACTCTCGAAGGAGCGGCCATGAGTCCCCTCGCACGACGGGAGGCGACCCGTCTCGCGGAAACAGTCGTCGGGGTGGCAGGCGTGCGCAATCGGCTGAGCGTCGTCAATACCCAAACGGCTGAAATACCGCCTGAAAAGTAGACGAGTCTTCTCCCTCCTAAACGACATCGCTCGGGCACGTTCCCCTAGCCGCCAGGGAATCATCCAGCATGGCCGCTGGCTTGTGCGCGATAGCATAATAAGTAGTGATGTGTTGAGCGCCGCCACACCAGCGGCAGGAAAGGAGAGACCCGTATGAATTCGGATACGTTCAAGGGAAAGTGGGGACAGTTCAAAGGCGAATTGAAACGCCAGTGGGGCAAATTCACGGACGACGATTTGACGCAGATTGAGGGCAATTACGACAAGTTCCTCGGCAAAGTCCAGGAACGATACGGAACGCAAAAGGATGACATCGCCGGGTGGGCAGACAAGTGGTTTCAGGGCAATAAGCCCGACCAAGTCGAGCGGGAACCGGTGAGGTAATCACTTCACGAGAAGGAGGTCACCATGTTGAGGCTGATGCTCTCCGCCATCATTGTCGGCATCGTGTCTGCTGGGCCGGCGTGGGCGCTCTTCGAGACCAACAAGGAGTTGATCGCCGGCGCCAAAATCAGCATGGAGGATGCCATCAAGAGCGCCGTCAAGGCCGTACCGGGCAAAGCGGCAGAAGCGGACTTAGGCAAGGACGGTGACCGGACGATCTGGAAGATCGAGGTCATCGACCATAACAACAAGAGTCAGACGGTCTACGTTGATGCCCAAACCGGAATGGCCCGGTTGAACAAGTAACCGGCCGAACGTGGAGGAGCGGACCGAGGGTACGCCTTTCGGTCCGCTTTTTTCGTGTCCCGAGCGGATGACGGCGTTCGTTTCTAAGGCCACAGGCGGAACCGACCAAGAGGCTTCCCCTATCTGTCTGCGCCGTTGTCGGACGCGACGTGAGGAGTTGGAGTGGGCGCTCGCGCGCGAATCATCGGGGCATTGCTGTTGAGCGGTTTCCTTTGGAGCCTCACGGCTCCGGCAGACGCGTCCGACGAGTTTATTGCCGGTTACGCTACCAGCATCGTGCAGCATGAGTTCGGCGTCACCGATGCGTCCGTCGAAGTCCAGGACGGCGTCGTCGTCGTCACGACGAAATCATTGGCAACGATCGACCGGGGCAAGCTGGTCTCGGCCCTCCGGCAGATCCCCGGCGTATCGCGTGTGGACATCCAGAGCGCCGATGCCCCTTCTGCGGCCCCCCCAGCTGACGACGCGGTCCAAACGACAATCCCCACGGCCGGCCCCAAGTGGCTCCCCCACGGCGCATTGGTTGCGCCGCTTCATGCGGATCCCCGCTGGCCTCACTTTGCAGGCGTCTATCGGGACTTCACCAAGGGGCTAAATCTCAATGGGGCCTTTGCGGCCAATTTCGGCGAAACCTTCGCCATCTACCGGAACAAGGCGTTCCTCGACGGAGAATGGGAGTTCGGCGTCCAAGCCGGAGTATTCAGCATTTTTGACGTCAGCGCCGAGTCGATCGATCTCGTGAATGCGGACTACCGGGTCGGACTTTTGACCAGCTATCGTAACGGACCGCTCTCCGGCTTCATCCGCCTTCAACATCAAAGCTCTCACTTGGGCGACGAATTTCTCCTGAATAATCCGGGCGTGACGCGGATCAATCTGAGTTACGAGGAAGTCGACGTCATATTGTCCTATCAGCTGTTCCCCTGGCTGAGGCTGTATGGCGGCGGCGGATACATCGTGCACCGATTCCCCGAGGATCTAGGACGAGGCACGACTCAATGGGGCATTGAAC
>JBKPKC010000081.1:0-5403 GCA_046765595.1 Nitrospirota bacterium | reverse complement strand
ATATCGTGCCGCTGCTCGACGTCAATGACGAGCAGGATTACCGCAAGATGGTGCAAGGCTATCACGAGATTCACCGCACGGTGCTGGACCGCTTCGGCGGGTCGGTCTGCGGAGAGCATGGCGATGGGCGGGTGCGGGCCGAATATGTGCAGGCCATGTTTGGGCCGGAGCTCTACAATCTGTTCGTGAACGTCAAACGCAGTTTTGATCCGTCCGGCGTTCTCAATCCGGGCGTGAAGATCAGCGATCGGCCCTTCACCGACCACATTGACTACGCCCGGCTCTCCAAATCCTGTGCGACCTGCGCAAAATGCAACGCCGTCTGCCCCGTATACGACGTCTTCCGTTCCGAAGACATGAGCTCCCGCGGATGGTTCGAGATCGTCACTGCCAAGGACTATAGTTACTTGAATTCGAAACGGGTGGTAGAAGCCTGCCTCAACTGCAAATCCTGCCGAACCGCCTGCCCGGCCGGCGTCGACGTCTCGCAGTTGATCCTTGATCGGCGGGCGGAGCATCCGAATGAACTGGCAGGAATGATTTTTCGATTTCAGGCGAAGACGAAACGGTTCGCGGCGTATTTGAAAGTGTTGGCATGGCTCCAACCGCTGTGGGACCGACCGTTGGCGCGACGGCTCTTGGATGTGGCCAGCCAACCCTTCATCAAGCATCTTGGACAGAGTGCGAGGTTGTCACCGCGGATTGTGCTTCCCAAGCTGGCCACGCGACAGCTGCGGGACCGCCATCCAGGGCTGACGACGGCGGCCGGCGAGCCGAGGCGGTCGACCGTCGCCTATTTTCACGGATGCGCCGCGAACTACTTCGACGACGGCGTCGGTGATGCCGTCATCGCCGTCTTGCGCAAGCACGGCGTGGAGCCGGACCTGCCCCCGCAGCGATGCTCCGGGACGCCGCTCGAAACCTACGGGCATCGAGACCTTGCGAAGGAGGGGGCGAGGGAAAACCTGCGATCGTTCGCGGGCTATGACACCGTCGTGACCGGCTGTGCCTCTTGTACGTTGATGCTCAAGGACTATCGGACGCTCTTTGCCGGCGCGCCAGAACACTCCGCCGCCGAATCGTTGGCACAGCGGGTGAAACATATTTCGGAATTCGTTGCGCAATCCACGGTGCGACCGGTCATGGCGCCTGCGGATTCCGTGCGGGGCAAAGTGACGTACCATTCCTCCTGCCATCTGCGGGCTGCCGGGGTCACGAAAGAGCCTCGCGCGATTTTGAAGATGCTGCCCGGCATTCAATTTGTCGAGATGCCCGATGCCGACCGGTGCGCCGGCGGGGCGGGCACCTATCTGGTCAAGGATTTTGACACGTCGCAGAGGATCGTGGCGCGGAAGCGGCAGGCGGTCGAGGACAGCGGTGCGAATCTCGTGGCCACGAGCTGCCCGGCCTGTATGATTCAGCTCAGGACTGGATTGCCGCCGAAGGTCCAGGTAAAGCATGTCGCACAGGTGCTGCAGGAGAGTTATGAAGCCGGCGAGCGGCAAACCGGTGAGCCTGCCCCATGACGTTGCGGAAGATCGACTGGTTGTTCATTATCTTCGCCGTCGCGGTGGTCGTGGGCGTGTCCTTGTTGCCGACGCCGAAGGACCGTAATCCCGTCATTCCAAACACCGCCGAACACCGGAAAGTCAGAACGGAAAAAGATTGCGTCGCATGCCATACGGCCGACGCCGTGAAACCGCTGCCGGCCAGGCATCCGAAGCGACCCGATTGTTTCCGGTGCCACGCACGGCAGGCTGGTGAACAAGTCGTTCGTCATTCATCAATGGTCAATGATCGGAGAAACAGCTCGATCGAAAAAACTGCCATTGACCATGTCGCAATGACGTACGGATTGCCGTAAATAGGTGATCGGCCGTCCGGCGCTCAGGAAGGAGTACGACGTACAATGGTAAAGGTGCTGGTATTTGGTCTGACATTACGCCAAGCCTTGGGCGCTCAAGAGATCGAGCTTGAGATGGCGGGAACGACCACCATCAAAAAATTGATCGACGCACATCCGGATCAGTTAGGCGCGCTGATGCCGTTCATGCTTCAGCGGGAAGTCCTGGTCGCCGTCAACAAAAAGGTGGGCAGCGAGGATTCGGTGGTGAGGGACGGCGACGTGGTGAAGCTGACCCATCAATCGAAGACATCTTATGATGGGGTCCGGGACATCCCCACCTAGTCAGAGTGTGAAAACGGTGATCCTTCTTACCCGCCAACGCCGCGCACGCCGGGACGTGCGCGTAACCCAAGCCCCGCGCAATCCTTTTCACCCACCGACCCACCGATTGCTTCGCAATCGTTTACCCGCGCCGTGCGCTACACCCAAGCTCACCCGCCCACCCCGCGCAATCCTTTTCACCCACCGACCCACCGATTGCTTCGCAAGCGTTTAGCCGCGCCGTGCGCTACACCCAAGCTCACCCGCCCCCTCGCGTAGAAACACGCTTTCACCGAGCGTTCTTCTTCGTGTCGCTCAGAGGCCATCGTACGGCGCAAATGTGCGCCTCGCTATTTCGCTCACTGCGGCCGCCCATATGCGCTGGGGGGGAGAGACGACCTTGTTGAACACTCTGCGCGGATAATTACGTTTGCGCGGCGTCGCCCTGCACCTGATATTCCATCGATAGCCGGCTGTACCGGTTTCCGCTGAGATCGAGGATCAACCTGCCGTCGGCCGTCTTCCAGGCCGCATGATAGTGGAGATGTCCGATCATCACTGCGACGCCCCAGTAGTCTGGCAGGGCGGAATAGAGATCATTGTCCCAGATGACATCGTCCTGTGTCGGCTCTCCATAGGCGGCGGTCAATGCCGCTTTGAGGGCGGTGTAGTACCCAATGAATTCGTTTAAGCCGTTCAACGGGCGCTGCACCATGACGTATCGACCACGCGCCAATGCTCCCTTCCGGAATTCATAGCCCTCAAGGACGCCGTGCTCATGGATATTGCGCAGGTAAATCAGCGAATTTTCTTCCTCGCGTTCGGCGGCACCGCTCACGGCGGTTCGCAGCCGATCCTGGCCCTCTCCCCAATGCCGCTGGAGCATGTCAAGGAAAGCGAGCGCCTGTCGAGTGACTTCCCCTTGCAGCGTGATCTCATCGACGTCGTCAAACGGGGCGTTTGCAGGTGGAGGCGAAAAATCGGCGAGCTCGCTACGGCCGCTCGCCGGGACAAGCGTCGTAAGGCTGAGAAGCAGGAAGGTCCAGCCGCGCATGGTCGACCATAGGCCTGCGGGTGTCTGCCGGTCTATCCTACGAAAGGCCTAGAGCGGGCAGAACGCTACGATCGCCGTTTTGTTTTTGCCGTCGGCGGAGCGCTGAGCGGATCCTCGGGCCAGTGATGCTTGGGGTAGCGTCCACGAAGTTCTTTCCGGACCTCGGGATAGGCGTTGGCCCAAAAGCTGGCCAGATCTTTCGTGACCTGGACCGGCCGCTTGGCCGGAGACAAGAGATGCAGCAGGACGGGTGCGGCTCCGTCCAACACCCGCGGAGTGTCTTTACAGCCGAACATCTCCTGAAGCCTCACCGCCAGGATAGGAATCTCGTCACCATAATCCAGCCTGACGTGCGATCCGCTCGGCACGGCCAGGTGCGTCGGAGCCAGACGCTTGAGGTCGCGTTCTTGTACGGGGTTGAGAAGGGCGTGCAGGGGCGGGCTCAGATCCATGCGTTGGACCCGATCCAACGTCGTCATTCCGATCACAAAGGGACCGAGCCACTCATCGAGTGTATCCAGGAGGTGTTCGTCCGAGACATCCGGCCAGGTGGAGGTCGTAGGATTTTCACCCGCCCGCCCTTGCGACGCCGAGACGTCGCCTTGGCCCATGCGTCGGAGGAATCGTACCCTCATTCGCCAGTTTTGAAGTTCGGGCGTCCACGCCAGCGTGTGCAGTCCTGCCTTGCGGACGCCGTCCAGCAAGGCCGAGGCAATCAACAACGGATCGGGTTGTGATAAGGGCTCCTCAGAGAGGACCAGTGCGCCTAGACGGCGTTGCCGTGAGGCACGGACGGCACCGGTGCGGTTATCCCAGGCGACGGCTTCGGACGCCACGGTGTCGCGGCCGTACAGCCGCTCGATCTCGTCGGGGGAGATGGGCGCGGCGAGATCGATGCGTGCTGATGGAGATCCGGCATCCAATTCAGGGATGACGAGATAGGGATGGGCGGCGAGCGGATCGGGCCGGGCAAAGAGCGCGCCGCGACCGTTCGCCAAGAGATAGCGGCCGTCGCCGCCTTTTTGACGTTGCGCGATTCGGTCGGGATATGCGAGGGCCAGCAGCAGACCTATGGCGTCGAGGTCCGAAGGGCGTCGAGGCGATCCTACGCCCGCGAGCCGCTGGAGCTGGCCTTGCATCTGGCGGGCGGCGCGTGTGATGCGGTCGAGAATGCGGCGGTCGACGGAAGCGCCGTCGACCTGAGAACCCGACCCGTGCAGAAGATCGAGACGAAGCCGCACATCCGCCTGTCGAACCGCGGCGCTGCGCAGAATATCGCGTTCGCTGAGAAGTGCGGCGAGTTCGCAGGCGAGATTGACCGAATCCATTGCCGCCGACTTGAGCAGCATGTGAGCAAGACGCGGATGCAGGGAAAGGCTCCCCATCTGTCGGCCATGAGGGGTGAGCCGTCCGGCGCGATCGAGGGCGCCGAGCTGAAACAGAAGGTCACGCGCCTGCGCCACCGCACCGGATGGCGGCGGGGTCAGCCAGGACAGCTCCGACGGGTCTGAAGCGCCCCATTGAGCGGTCTCGAGCAGGAGAGGAGAGAGATCCGCTTCCAAGATTTCGGGGGGACGGCGAGCCAAAAGCGTCTGATGTTCCTGCTCTGTCCAGAGTCGATAGCAGATGCCCGGCTCCAGCCGTCCGGCACGCCCTCTCCGCTGATCGGCTGAATCCTGCGTTACGCGAAGGGTTTCGAGCCGAGTCAAACCCGAGCCGGGATCGAAGCGGGGCGCACGCACTTGGCCGCCATCGATCACGACACGGATGCCGTCGATGGTCAGACTGGTCTCTGCGATTGAGGTTGCGAGGACAACTTTTCGACTGCCTGGCTTGGGCGGTGCGATCGTTTGGTCCTGCGCTTCCTGCGGAAGGTCTCCGTGCAGCGGAGCGATGATCACGTGCTCGTCCAATTTGGCCGCGAGCAAGGCACGCTCGACGCGGCGAATCTCCGCCATTCCGGGCAAAAAGACGAGCAGGCTGCCTGTGTCCTGTGCCAGCGAGCGACGGATGCACTGGAAGACAGCGGTATCACGCGGGCCGGTCAGCGGACGGTCGAGATACCGGGTTTCAACGGGAAACATTCTGCCGGAGCAGGAAACGACCGGCGCGCCCCCCAGCACCTCGCTGATCGGCCCGCAATTCAAGGTGGCCGACATCACGAGGAGCCGGAGTTCCGGGC
>JBKPKC010000080.1:0-2473 GCA_046765595.1 Nitrospirota bacterium | reverse complement strand
GTATAGCGCCCGTGTAAGCTTCGATAGTTTTTGTGATATTACCTTCGCTAAGTGATTTCATCTGATACCTCCTGCAGATGCCCAACGCAATAGCAACGCCAGCGCTGTGACGCGATTAGACGGGGTGGGGCCATTGGCAGGTTTTAAAACTTATTTCTGTTCGTTTCTGTAAGGCGACTGGATAATTATCTGAGAAACGGATTTAACAAATTACGAACTAACCCCCATCACTTTGCCCGCTGTGAAGATACTCGATGTTAGATGGTGAACCGACCGAGTCGTTCTCTAACAAACTGCACATAAATAGTTCATCGTGACCGCTGAATGTCTAATGAGTAGGGTAGGAGAGAAAAACAACGCAACTAGGCTAAAACCTAAATGCCCCCGACCGGATTTGAACCGATGGCCCCAGGATTAGGAATCCTGTGCTCTATCCACCTGAGCTACGGGGGCACAGTTGTAAAGTCAGATACTTAGAAGAGTGTTCAAACCTCAACATTGCTAAATTTTTGCCCAAGTGGGCACAACGTGGACAACACCGCAATCGAGTCCAGCGTTACCATCCTACACAGCTATTTTCAACGGAAGAATGAGAGAAAGGGGGGCGAGGTGCGGAGAGACCCCTTTTCATTGAACTGCGTACCCAATAAAAAGCCGTCAAAATGCGGACTAGAATAAGGCTAAGGATGAGCGGCAGATGATTATACAGCGCGCTTTCCGTAAGCAGGTTAACTCCCGCTACCGTACAGAGCCGATCGATCTTCCTAAGACAAAGAGAGCCAAGGAAATCTACGACGGAATCTTGAGCCGTCTTCTGGCAATGCATGACAGAGGTGATTGCCTCCTCATAGCGAATGGATGCGCTTGTTGTGAGAACTTTAACCCTAATTCAGACATCACTGAGCTCGAGCCACCTGATCTGACAACATGATGAGACAGACGGCCGGAGAGACCGAGGACGGAGAGATCCGTTCTGAACGGCTATGGCGCATCAACGTGCATGATCTCATCCTTGATAATCCTGATACGCCTTTGTGCCGGTTTTTGGAGGAATGCTTTGTTGATCGCTTGGTTTAGTGGGATTTTGTCTTGTCCGGTCTGCGCCCAGGTCGCCCCGCAGTCCGGAGCAAGCACGACAGTAGAGCTTATCCGCAGTGCAATCGCAGGTGAGGCTAAGTTGCTAATTGTTATTGAATTGATTTCTCTTCTTCAGCTCGATCTTCATTGGAATCCAATTGAAGCATCGATCAGTTTCGATCCTACCGCAATCGCTAAAGCCGCTAGGCTCCGCGTTTTTTATCGGTCAGAATGATTCTTGCTGGGTCGGGTAAGTGAACGACCTTAATAGTTAGCCTCATTGATCAACCAATCGAGCACGGGCCAGCGATGCCAAGAGCCACGACGTGTCTTCTGAACGACCAAGAAACCGGTGATCAAGCATTGCGGCTCCGTGATCAAGCGAGACGTGAGCGGCAATCTAGGCCTGACTTCAGGTGCAGCGATTGCGGAGGCGGTGTAAATCCTCATAACGACAGTAGCCACAGCGCAGCGCACTTTGAGCATCTGCGCCGGATTGCCGGTTGTCCGCTGAGTGATCCAGCGCGAACGTAGCGCATTCAAACGGACGGGCCCAAGAGCGCCGTTAGTTTGGCCATCGTGCTGGGTCGTCGCTGTTCATAAGACGTCAAAGTCATTCATTATCGCAAAACGACCTAAGGAGAGTTCCATGCTGCAAGACGCCCCAATGTATTCATATATACCGGCGAAGGGCGTCGAAAAGAGCACCTGCATGTGGAGTTCTAAAAGGGCAAATGAGACAGTCATATTGCCAATATGAATCAGTAGTTCTGACGGTACAGGAGCTTTCATAGAGGCTCATTATCCCTCCGCTCTAAGTGATTCTCAAACTGATCTTTCCTCGGTACCTGATCTCCATCGACTTGCCGAAGGGCTTACCAACAAGACCATGAGCACAGTGCTCTTCGGAGATTTCAAACTCGTCAACAAGATCCGTTACAACGATCCGAAGGCGAAGAATAGCCCTGTCTAGCAGCGATGTATTAGATGTAATCGCAACTGGCGAAGACGGGATTGGTTTGTTCGCTGCCGCAATTGTGGCAAACACCGCGCATCACAAGTGCTATTTTTTCATTGTAAGTGACACGGAACGAAAACTGAGTAGCAAGAGATAGCTGCATAACGCATTCTAACTTGCCGGTTCTTGTCCGGCATGTCGGCATCGTGCTACGTGAGCCGGGACGCAACACCCGGGTACAAGGGATTAACGGACACTGCTTACAGTGCGACCATCGGCTTGCGTGGTTACTTGTGAGAGGTAAGCGCAGCGCACGACGTGGAGAACTCTTATGCTGAACCTACAGAAGGCACTCGAACGCGATGTGACCGAAGGTCTTGACCAGAGCAACTTGATTGTCAGTGAATGGCCGTTGCTGACGGAGGATCAGGGTGGCGA
>JBKPKC010000079.1:0-9502 GCA_046765595.1 Nitrospirota bacterium | reverse complement strand
GAGTCGAGCGCGTCCTGGAGGAATTGAAGAGTCGCCAGCTGCTGTTTGAGCAGGATGGCGCATGGTGGTTTCGTTCGACGGCCTTCGGCGACGAGAAGGACCGGGTCGTCAAGAAACAGGACGGCGAGTACACCTACCTCGCCTCCGACATCGCCTACCACTGGGACAAACTGCAGCGCGGCTATGGTCTGCTGATCGACGTGTGGGGTGCCGACCATCATGGCTATATCCCGCGCATGCAGGCCGTGATGCAGGCCTACGGCCATCCGAAGGAGCGGCTTCAGGTCGTCCTTGTCCAGCTCGTCAAGCTCTTGCGGGCCGGTGAAGAAGTCAAGATGTCGAAACGGACGGGCGAGTTCATTACGATGCGTGAAGTCATCGACGAGGTCGGCGCCGATGCCGCCAAGTTCTATTTCCTCATGCGCGACTCGAACACACATCTCGAATTCGACCTTGAGCTCGCGAAGCAGCGGTCGGCCGACAATCCGGTTTACTATGTTCAGTATGCGCATGCGCGCATCGCAAGCCTTTGGCGGGTGGCCAAGTCGCGCGGCATTGCCTGTCCATTGCCGAGCCAGACGGACCTCTCGCTGCTGGCCGATCCAGACGAATTGGGATTGATCCGCAAGCTCGCAGCGTATCCCTCGGTCCTCGAAGCCGCCGCAGTCGGCTATGAGCCGCATCGGATGACGTATTACCTGCAGCAGCTCGCTGCGTTGCTGCACACCTTTTATAACAAGCACCGGATCCTCCCGCCCGCAGCCGACGCTGAGGTCTTTGCACCGGCGGCGCCTGGAATGACGGCCGACGAAGGGGCGAAGCGGGAAACGTTGAGCCCGGAACGGACGGCCGCGCGCTTGGCCCTAATGCGGGGCGTGCAGCAAGTCATCAAGAACGGTCTCACGGTACTCGGCGTTTCCGCCCCTGATCAAATGTAGGCCATGACGCAGCCGTGAATTTTTTGGTTAACCAGACGGATCGACACACGGGAGCGAGACTGGGGACGCTCACCACCGCCCATGGGGCTATCGAGACACCGGCGTTCATGCCGGTCGGGACGCTGGGACCGGTGAAGGGCATCGATCCTCATGATCTCGAGCAATTGGGCTTCCGGCTGATGCTGAACAATGCCTACCATCTCTATCTGCGGCCGGGGCACAAGGTCGTGGCCGAACTGGGCGGGCTCCACCGGTTCACTGGATGGCCCGGCGCGATTTTGACGGACAGCGGCGGGTTCCAGATGTTCAGCCTGGCCAAGCTCTGCCGTATCACCGACGACGGCGTGAGCTTCCAGTCGCACATCGACGGCTCCGCACACTTCATTAGCCCGGAGACAGCCATTGAGATTCAGGAAGCGCTCGGCGCAGACATCATCATGGCGTTCGATCAATGCGTGGCCCTGCCGGCGGAACGGGAGGCGATACGGGATGCTGTTCGCCGCACGACGCTGTGGGCTGCGCGCTGTCAGGCCAGCCGGCATCGCGCTGATCAGGCCCTGTTCGGCATCGTACAAGGCGGACTAGAACCGGAGTTGCGCGTCGCTTCCGCACGGGATCTGGTCAAGCTCGAGTTCGACGGCTATGCCGTCGGCGGCCTCTCCGTCGGCGAAGGCAAACCCGACATGTACCGCATGCTGGACGTGACCGTGCCGGAGTTGCCGGCGGCGAAGCCCCGCTATTTGATGGGCGTCGGCATGCCCGAGAACCTTCTGGAAGCCGTCGCGCGGGGGATCGATCTCTTCGATTGCGTCGTCCCCTCGCGTCATGGAAGGACCGGCTGGCTGTTCACAAATTTCGGCCGGGTGCTGATCAAGCAGGCCCGCTATCAGCGCGACGAATCGCCGGTTGATCCGGCCTGCGGCTGCCCCGTGTGTGCGCGCTACTCCCGTGCCTATCTGCATCACTTGTACAACGTCAAAGAGATGCTGGCGTCTCGGCTGAATACGATTCACAACCTCTGGTACTTTTCCGACTTCATGCGTCGCATGCGACGGGCGATCTCGGAGGGCAGCTTCCCGGCATTTCGCGATGCGTTCTACCGTGACCACCAGGGACAGGCCGCACCCGACGAAGTAGGGTACGAGGGATAGTCCAAGGGCTTGTTCACCAGCAGAAGAGAGGATGCACCTGTATGTGGATGAAATCTGTGGCCTGGGCGCAACTCACCGGCGGAAGCGGGTCGGGATCCGGCACGCTGCTTTCGCTGGTGCCTTTCCTTTTGATCTTTGTGATTTTCTATTTCATGTTGATTCTGCCGCAGCAAAAGAAGCAGAAGCAGCAAAAAGCCATGATGGAAGGGTTGAAGAAGGGTGACAAGGTCGTCACGGCCTCGGGCATCTGGGGGACGGTGACGAATCTGGGGAAAGACACGGTGACGCTGCAGATCGCCGATAACACGAAAATCAAGATGCAGCGGGAGTTCATCGCCCGTCTGCGATCCGAGGAGGACGACAAAGATGCATAGGCTGAAGACTGCGAGGCGTAATCGGCGGGCCGTTAAGGCGGGCGCCCTATGAAGAAAATACGCGGGCGTCTGGCGCTCCTGCTGCTGGTCATCCTGATTTCACTGTTGGCATTCCTGCCGTCCTATCAGGGCTTTTATCAGGCCTTGCCGGCCTGGGCCAAATCGATCGTTCCCAACAAAGGCATTGCCCTCGGGTTGGACCTTCAGGGGGGCATCCACCTGGTTATGGAGGTGGACGAAGATCGCGCGGTAGAAATCGCGGTCGATCGCTCGGTCGTGGCCATTCAGGATCTTCTGGTCGACAAGAAGATTCCCGTCGAATCCGTGAAACGGACGTCGCCGACCAGAATCACCATTCAGTTTCAAAACGGCGACCTGAAGCCGCAGATCCAAAAGCTGCTGGACGATTTCCCGACGTTCAGCGAGGTCGATTCCGGCGCTTCAAACACGCTGGTCTGGGACCTCCGGGAGGCCGAAGCCAAGCGAATTAAAGATTCGGCCATCAATCAGGCGCTCGAAACCATCCGCAACCGCATCGACCAGTTTGGCGTGGCGGAGCCCCTCGTTCAGCGGCAAGGCCTCAAGCAGATCGTCGTCCAGCTGCCGGGGGTTCGAGACCCGAAGCGCGCCAAGGATTTGATCAAAGAGACTGCGCTCCTCGAGTTCAAGATGCTCGATGAAGACAATCAGATGAAGCTGGACCTGCCGGCGCGCATCCCCAAGGATCGGGAGGCGGAAGTCATCAAGCAGGCGGAGAGCAAGCTGCCGGAAGGCAGTCAAATTCTGTTCGAGCGGGCGGTGGAACGGGACACCGGACGCGAGTACCGCATTCCCTACCTCGTCAAAAAACGGGTCATGCTGACCGGCGACGTGTTGAGCGACGCGCGGGTCTCGATCGGGCAATTTAACGATCCGTACGTGTCGATCACCTTCGACGGCAAGGGGGGACGCGAATTTGAGCGGATCACCGCCGACAACGTCAAAAAGCGGATGGCTATCGTGCTGGACAACACGATCTACTCGGCCCCGGTCATCCAGGAGCGCATCGGCGGCGGCCGTGCGCAGATCACCGGCACCTTCACGACCCAGGAGGCCAACGATCTGGCGATCGTCTTGCGGGCGGGCGCGCTGCCCGCTCCGCTGAAGATCATCCAGGACCTGACCGTCGGGCCGTCGTTGGGCAAAGATTCGATCGAGAAAGGTGTGCGGGCGACGCTGATCGCGGGCGCACTGGTGATCGTCTTCATGATCGTCTATTACCGCCTCTCCGGCGTCATCGCCGATTTCGCCCTCGTCCTCAATCTGATCTGCCTCATGGGAGCCCTCTCGGCCCTGTCGGCGACGCTGACCCTGCCAGGTATTGCGGGCATCGTACTGACGATCGGCATGGGGGTGGATTCCAACGTGCTGATCTTCGAGCGCATCCGTGAAGAGCTGCGGAGCGGGAAAGGGGTGCGGCTGTCGGTCGACGGAGGCTACGACAAGGCGCTGCTCACGATCGTCGATTCGCACGTGACGACGCTGATCACGGGGGTCGCGCTCTTTCTCTTCGGCACAGGGCCGATCAAGGGCTTCGCGGTCACACTGTGTCTGGGCATTGCCATCAACCTGTTCACGGCCTTGGTCGGTACGAAGGTCATTTTCGACATCGTCAATCAACGTCACAAAGTCGAACAGTTGAGCATCTAGGGTGAAGGAGCCGGCATGTTAGAAATTCTCGGGAAGACGAACATCGATTTCATGGGCAAGCGCCAATACGCGTTTCTATTTTCCGGTATCATGGTCATCCTTGGCATCATCGGCCTGATTCAGATCGCCCGAGGAGCGGCCAACCTCGGCATTGATTTCGCGGGCGGCACGGCGGTGCAATTGAAGTTCGATCAGCCGATTGGGATTGAAGACGCCAGAAAGGCGTTGGAAGCCAACGGCATCTCGGACGCCGAACTGCAGGAATTCGGCCAGGAGAACAAGCTGCTGGTTCGGGTGAAGGCGTCGACCACCATTGAGGAAAAAACAGCGGAAAAGGTCGTGGCCATCTTCAGCAAGGAGTTCCCGGGCAACAAGTTCGTGGTCGAATCGAGCACCGAGATCGGCCCCACCATCGGCAAGAAGCTGCAATCCGATGCGCT
Source organism: Nitrospirota bacterium (assembly GCA_046765595.1). Taxonomy (GTDB): domain Bacteria; phylum Nitrospirota; class Nitrospiria; order Nitrospirales; family Nitrospiraceae; genus Nitrospira_C. The sequence goes on along the minus strand of JBKPKC010000079.1, from coordinate 4,910 downwards.
CGTGGCGATCGTGATCTCGTTTGCAGGGATCATCCTGTATATCGCCGCGCGCTTCGAGCTGCGGTTCGGCGTGGCGGCGGCGTTGGCGACGTTCCATGACGTCCTCGCCGTGCTTGGTGCCTTCTATATTTTCGACAAAGAGATCACGCTTTTGGTCGTGACGGCGCTCCTCACCTTGGCGGGCTACTCGCTCACCGATACGGTTGTGGTCTTCGACCGCATCCGGGAAAACCTGCGCCTGCGCCGCCGCGAGCATGAAGTGACGATGATCAACAACGCGATCAACCAGGTGCTGAGCCGCACGATCGTCACCAGCCTGACGGTCGTCATCGTCCTCATTCCGTTGACCTTTGCCGGGGGCGAGGTGCTCCATGACTTCTCCCTGGCGCTGCTCTGGGGAGTCATTTTCGGCACCTATTCGTCCATTTTCGTGGCAAGCCCGCTGCTGTTGTTATGGCCCGGGGGAGCCGGACGCCTACTAAAGCGGGCATAGCGCCAGCCCTGGGCATTTGGGTACCATTAGCGGGGCGCCCTGCCACAGGCTATTTCGGGCCCGACCTGTCATGACATTCTGGAGTCGTTCTCACAGTCTCCAGCGCAAGATCATCATGGCGATTGTCATGGTTGGTCTTCTTCCGCTGACATTTCTCCTTGCACTGACCTATCTCGAAGAGCGCCGCGCCCTGCGCGAAACGACCGGCACGAGCTTCAAGGAAGTGGCGGTCGACGCCGGGCGCCGGATCGAAATGCATGTCACCCGGGTGATGAACGAGGGGCAGCAGCTGGCAACCACCCCCTTTCTCCGCACCGCCGTCACCGAAGCCAACCGGACGTACGAGGACAAGGATCCCCACCACATCCAGGAGATGATTCGGGATTGGCAGCAGCGTTGGAAGCAGCGCGACAAGCGCAGCGAGTTTCCGTTATTCATCAACCGCATCGTGACCAACTATTTGATTCGATGGCACGATATCCGGAAGTCCGACTACGTCGGGATTTTGGTCACCGATCAACAAGGTGCGCTCGTCGTCAGCTCGATTCCCCAGGTCGAATATTTCTACGGCAAGGCGCCCTGGTGGCAGGCGGTGGTCAAAGGCGGCAGCCAGCAGCCGTACGTCAGCGAAATCACGTTCGATCCCTCGTTCGGCACCCATGTCGTCGTCGTGGCTGCACCGATTCTCGACGACCTGCAAAAATCGGTGATCGGCGCCGTCACAATTCTCTTGCGCCGTGACACCCTGTTCCATTCGATCGCCGATGTCACGATCGGCTCGACCGGTCACGCCATGTTGTTCACCTCGGACGGTACGCCGGTCATCTGTCCCATCCTGGCGCCGGAGGAACACTCCGTGAAGCCGGAGTTGATCAGTGTGCTGGGCACGCTCAAGTCGGGCTGGACCGTGGCCGCGGACGATTCACACGGCAGCAAGGACTCTCTGCTTGGATTCGCGCCGGTCCGGTTCAGTCAGCCGCTGGCTGCCGGCAGCATCGGCGGCAAGCACTGGGTCACAGTCGTCCGCCAGGATCCCAAGGAAACGTTCGCGCCGCTCGCCGATCTCGTGGCCAAAGTTCTCCTGTACGGGCTCGGCGTGCTGGCCATCCTCTGGGGAACGGGTGTGCTCGTGGCCCAGCGCATCGCGCGGCCGATCCAGTTGTTGCACGGCGGAGTGCAGGAAATTGGGAGCGGGCGGCTCGAGCGCCGGCTCGAGCTCAAAACCGGCGATGAAATCGAGGAATTGGCCGATGCCTTCAATCAGATGGCGTCTAATCTACAGAAGTCGTTCGGGCAGATCGAGCAGCGCATGGGCGAGGTGCGCGCCCTTGAAGAAAAATACCGCGATCTGATCGAGCATTCGCCCGAGATGATCTATCAGCTCGACCGCAGCGGCCAATTCGTCCATGTGAACAAGACGGGGCTCGACAAGCTGGGCTATCAGCTGAATGAAATGCTCATCATGCGGTTGTGGGACGTGGTGCCGCGGGGGCAGGAATCACGGGTGCTGCACTACCTCGAGCAGCTGGTCTCTCAAGGGCAGAGCACGATGGAAACGGTCTTGCTGGCGAAAGACGGGCGCCCGATCGACGTCGAGATTCATGCAACGGCGCTCTTCGATCAGGAGCGCGGCGGCCTCGTGCATTCGCGGGCGTTCGTGCGCGACGTCACCGAGCGCCATCGACTCGAGCAGGAGCTCCAACATTACACCTCCGGGCTGGAACAGGCCGTTTCCGAGCGCACGCAGGAGTTGGTCGCTTCACAGGCGCGCTACAAGGCGCTGTTCGATCTGGTCGCCGATTCGGTCTTCATGGTGGACGCAGCCGGCACCGTGGTCGCCGTCAATAAGCGCGAAGAGCAGGCGCTCGGCTATGCCGAGTCCAAGGTGGTCGGCAGCAGCATGTATGACGTGGTCGTGCCGTCGCATCGTAAAGCGCTCGGCGGCTGGCTGCATGAGATCAGCACCGGCCAGCGGCAGGTTCCTTCGCAGGAAATCACCGTCTACAACGCCGCCGGGCTGGAAACCGCCGTCGAGATGGACTTGATCCGCGTCGCCGGATCTGGACAGGTCCTGGTGATGGTGCAAATGCGCGACATCACCGACCGCAAGAAGCTGGAACGGCAGCTGCAGACGTACCGAGAAGAGCTCGAAACCAAAGTCCGGGAGCGGACGAGGGAAATCGAAGAAACGAAACAATACCTCGAGAATCTCCTCGAGAACGCCAACGATGTCATCTACACCCTCGATACCGAGCAGCGGTTCACGTACGTCAACACAAAAGTGAACGTCTGGGGCTACCGCAAGGACGATCTTCTCGGCCGTCCCTATCTCTCCCTGCTCTCGCGGCGCCACCGGGGCCGCCGCCTCAAGAACACGCTCGACATCGGCGCCAAGCAGGTCTATGAGGTCGAAGTCGTGACGCGGATGGGAGAGCCCCGCACGGTCATGGTCAGCGTGTCGCCGTTGCACGGGGTGGACGGCGAAATCCTCGGTGTGCTCGGCATCGCCCGCGACATGACGGATACGAAGAAACTCGAGCAGCAGATCCGGAATTCCGAGAAGCTGGCCTCGGTCGGCAAGCTGGCTGCCGGGGTCGCTCATGAAATCAATAACCCGCTCGCCGGGATTCTGAACTGCCTCTACAACCTCCGCAAAGGCACGCTCTCGCCCGCCCGCCAGGAGGAATATTGGGTATCGATGGAGGACGGCGTGCGCCGCGTTCAAAAAATCGTCCGCCAACTGCTTGATTTTTCGCAACAGCACGAGCCCGAGTTCAGCTCCACCGACATCAATCAGATCGTCGACCGCGTTCTCGTCCTCACGAACCACTTGTTCGCGCCGAATCTCATCCGGCTGGAGACGCTGCTCGGGCCGGCCTTGCCGAGCCTCATGGTCGATCGACACATGATCGAGCAGGTCTTGATGAATCTGATTTTGAATGCCGTCCAGGCCATGAAGGGCGGCGGCGTGCTGACCATCCGCACCACTGTGGCCGAAGGCGTTTGCCGCGTGGAAGTGAGCGACACAGGCTCGGGCATTCCGCCTGCCGTCCTCCCGCGGATCTTCGATCCGTTCTTCACGACGAAGAGTGAAGGCGAAGGGACCGGCCTGGGTCTGTCTGTGAGCCTCGGCATTGCCGAGCGGCATGGTGGTAAGATCCTGGTAGAGAGCGAAGTCGGGAAAGGAACGACCTTCACGTTATGTCTGCCGTTGTCGAGAGAGCGGTCACTGGTGGAAAGGGTGTCATGAAGGGATTGGCCGTCCTGCTGGTCGACGACGAGCCCCTCATACGCCTTTCGATGGTCGACGCGTTGGAAGCGGTCGGCTACGACGTCCATGCCGCGGCCTCCGGGACCGAAGGCCTGGACGTGCTGCGCCAGAAGACCTTCGATCTGGTGATTACCGACCTGCGGCTGCCCGGCGCCGATGGGCTTACCGTCCTCAAAGCCACAAAGGACAAATCGCCCGAGACTGAAGTCGTCATGATCACGGCGCACGGCTCGGTAGAATCGGCGGTCGGCGCGATGAAGCTGGGCGCCTTCGACTACATCACCAAGCCCTTCCAGATGGACGAGCTCTTGTTGATCGTGGAGCGCGTGGGACGCGTCATCGGTCTGCGCCGTGAGAATCAGGATTTGAAGGAAACGTTGGAGAGCAAGTTCTGCTTCAACGGGATTCTCGGCAGCAACAGTCAGATGCGGGCCGTCCTGGACAAGATCAAGACGGTCGCAGGCACCGATTCGACGATTCTGATCCTGGGCGAAAGCGGGACCGGCAAAGAGCTGGTTGCCAATGCGATCCATCAAAACAGCGCCCGCAGCCAGCATCCGCTCATCAAAGTCAGCTGTGCGGCATTGCCGGAAACGCTGCTCGAGGCCGAACTGTTCGGGCACGAAAAGGGCGCTTTCACGGGCGCCTTGCGGCAGCGGCGGGGCCGGTTCGAGCTGGCGCATCGCGGCACGCTGTTTCTCGACGAGATCGGCGAAATTTCGCCGGTGGTCCAGGTCAAGCTGTTGAGGGTGCTTCAGGAGCGTAAATTCGAACGGGTCGGCGGCAACGAAACGATTGACGTCGACGTCCGGCTCGTCTGCGCCACCCAAAAAGACCTCAGGAAAGAAGTGTCCCAAGGAAAGTTCCGGGAGGACCTGTTTTATCGCTTGAACGTCGTGCAGGTGGTGATTCCGCCGCTGAGAAAGCGGCAGGAAGACATCATGGTGATCGCCGATCACGTATTGCAGACGTGTTCCGTCAAGATGAGTAAGAAGCTGAAAGGTTTTTCGCCGGGCTCTCGCGAATTGCTGCTGCGCTATACCTTTCCGGGCAACGTACGGGAACTCGAAAACATGGTCGAGCGGGCCGTGGCCTTGGGCCGCGACCGGGAACCGGTTCAACCGCAAGACCTGTGCGGGTTTCAGT
>JBKPKC010000078.1:0-5642 GCA_046765595.1 Nitrospirota bacterium | reverse complement strand
TCTCCAAACTGAGGTCGATGCATTTTCAATAGGCGGTGGCCAAACAGTTCGTTTCCGCGAGAACCGAGGTGGCGAATATTATGCCAATGGTGTCCAGAATCAAACGGACGTTCGCGGCTGGCTCGAGGTGGGAGATTGGGCGGCTTTCATGGTCCAGCCGAAATTCATCAGCAATGTGAATGCGCTAAGCCAGGGGCCGACGGTAGGTCCGCTCACATCGCTGAACGATCAATATGCGTACTTGCGCGAGGGCAGTCTCAAACTCACATTGTGGAACGTCGCCCTTGAATTCGGTAGAGGGACGCAATGGTGGGGACCCGGTTATCACGGGTCGCTGTTATTGACCGACCATGCATTCCCGCTCGACATGATCAAGCTCGGGAGCGATGAGACATTCCGCTTGCCATGGGTGCTTAGTAGGCTAGGCGACTGGAAGATCAATACATTTTTGGCGAGGCTTGAGGGGGAGCAGACCTTTTCACACGAAAAACTATTTGGGTTTCGGATTAGTTATCTACCGGTTTCTTGGCTGGAAGTTGGGCTCACACGGCTGACCCAGTTTGGCGGGCAAGGAAGCGGCCAATCGTTTCCTCGGACACTGGTTAACTGTTACAAGAGTCAGCCGAATCAAACCGGTGCCCTTGATTGCAATGAGCAGGCCATGTTTGACGGCCGAGTCAACATTCCGCACATTCCATATCTGGTGCCGTTTGCCGGTGGCATGCAAGTGTATGGGGAAGTCGGATCGGAGGATAAATGGAACCAGTTTCCCACTCCCAACCGTGGTGCCTATCTGGTCGGCATCTACATTCCCCAGTTGCTTTCTGGTGATACAACGGATCTCCGTCTCGAGTGGGCTGATACCGACATTTCCCGTCGTCAAAGTGGCCAGGTGGGCGTTTGGTACAACAATGGCACCTTTACGAACGGCATGCGTCAATATGGGTTTCCACTTGGTCACCATATGGGCACCGACGCGATCGATTTCTTTATGCGCAGTACACGCTACATGACTGAAACTCTTCAAATAGGAAGCAACTTCGATTATCAGGAACGCCAGAGAGGCTTACCCGTGCATGAACGCAAATATGAAGCGAGCACCGATGTGACCTGGTGGTTTTCGAAAAGGGGTCAGTTCAGCTTCGGCTACACGTACCAACGCCTTTATAACCCGGGACAAATTAGTTCAATGGTGCCATTTATCGAAACGTTTGCTTCAAATGTCACCGCGAACAATCATCTCGTCTGGACATCGTTAACGATAGATTTTTAAAAGCACAAGTTGGTATTTGCGAAATGATGGCTCTTTCTTGACGGATAGAAAATGATGAGCTACCGTTCATCCAATGTGTACGTGAATCCCCTAGGGCTCATTTTCCCGAATGATATTTTCTGGAGATGTCAGCTCGATGAAAAGTTTTTCTAACGCGTTAACGAAGGCCTGCATCTGGATGATCGTCTTTGTGACGGTCATTCCCGCGCCGTTGATGGCACAGACGCTCGGCGGAAGCGGATTTCCGTCGCTGACGCCACCCGTTGGTGTTGGCGCAGGAGCGAAAGATCTTCTGCCTGGCGCCCCCGTCATCACGAATCCGACCGCGCTGCAGCCGCTCGTACCTCCACAGACGCCTTGTCCTCCGCCTCCGTCAAAAACGCCGCCGGCGATCGCTCCGACGGGTCCGACGTTGAACGACTTTTGGCCGGCGGACTCCGCCGCGTTGCTGCCCCCTTCTGCCGACACGAGAATACGGTTAGAACGTGACGAGCGCTTTAAAAAAGAACAGCGGGACGACGTCTTGAAAAAGCAGGAGTCGCTCACCGCCGACATTGATGTGCGCTCCAAGCAAGAACGAGAGGAACGCGCCAGACTTGTACAGCAAGCCGCACAACTGACAAGCAAGGACTATTCGGTGGAGGAAGCCTTCGCACAGTTTTCCGTCCTTCAGAACGTCAAGAGCCGCCTGCATCAATTCGGGTACGATTTCTTCGATACTCAGGCGACGAGTTTTGCTCCGGTTCCCGATGCCCCTGTCGGTCCGGATTACGTGGTCGGACCGCTCGATTCGCTTTCGATTCATATCTGGAACGTTCCCGAGCAGAGCCTCAACCGCAGTTACATTGTGCCGGTCGAACGGGACGGCACGATCGTCATCCCTCAAATTGGCACGATCCCGGTGGGCGGTCTCACCTTTTCACAGACGGAAAAAGCGATCACAAACCGACTGAGCGCGCACTTGAAACGTTTCGAGGTTCATGTGGCGATGGCTCGGCTGAGGACGCTTAAAGTGTACGTGGTGGGCGAGGTGGTGAGACCGGGAGCATACGAACTCGGGTCTCTGGCAACGATTTCCAATGCCCTGTATGCGGCCTGCGGTCCGGCACGGACGGGTTCCTTGCGCCAGATCAAGCTCGTTCGTGACAACCAGGTCGTGGCCGAGACCGATTTTTATCAATTCCTCATGTTTGGAGATCGCCGCCACGATACCAGACTGCAAGCAGGCGACGTCATCCTGGTTCCGCCTCTCGGCCCGATAGCCGCAGTCAGCGGAGCAGTGAAGCGGGCCGCGATTTATGAGCTCAAGCCAGGGACCCGGTTGACGGATCTGCTCCAATTGGCGGGTGGTGTCACTCCATCTGCAAATCTCCAACGCTGTCAATTACTCCGCCTCGACCAGGAACGAGGCCGTATCATGACCGACATTGATCTCGGACAAATCACGGACAGCAATGGAAAGAAACGCCCGACGAGCAACGGGGCGGATGTGGCCATGCAGGATGGGGATTTTCTTCGCGTCGGTTCTCTCCCGACCCAAGTGGTCAATGTGGTGACGTTGGCAGGTGCTGTGAAAAATCCGGGTCCCTATGAGTTCCGGCCGGGCATGGCGGTGCGCGACATTCTGAAAGCCGATCAACTCACGGTCGATGCCTATATGGACAAGGCGGAAATCGTTCGGACCGATCCGTTAACCTATGAGACAAGAGTCATTTCATTCAGCCCGAAGACGCTGTTCGACAATGATAAATCCGACGATATCGCGCTCCAACGCATGGACCAAATCGTCGTTGGCACGCAACTGCGCCCGCCGAGCGTCGTATTCATGGAAGGCGAAGTGCGGCGCCCGGGTTATTTCACGCTTGAGACCGGCGAAAGGCTTAGCTCGGTCTTAAAACGGGCCGGCGGATTTACCGCGACGGCGTTCCCGGAAGGCCTTGTACTCGTGCGCGAATCCGTTCGTAAACGGCAGCAAGTGGAACTGGATCGCTTCTTGGCAGGTGAACGGCAGCGGCTCACGGCACAATCAGCGGCTATTGCCGCAGGTACGGTCGGAATGTCGCCGGTGGGTGGAGCGGCGGCCGGACAGATGGCAGAGCAGCAGGTACTGAACTTGCGTCTCCAGCAGCTTGAGGCGGTCACAGCCCGTGTGGAATTGGGCCGCGTCGTTGTGAACGTTCGAACGCTCGAAGAGTTGAAGGGTTCAGAAGACGATATCACGCTGGAATCCAAAGATCGCATCATGATCCCACAGCCGCCCAAGACGGTCAGCGTGATCGGGTCGGTGAAGAATCCCAGCACGGTCGTATTTCGAGTCGGTTTAAATTTAAACGACTACCTAGACCAAGCAGGAGGGATGACTGAAGACGCCAGCAAAGGCGAGATGTATGTCGTGAAAGCCAACGGTTCGACAGAGGGAGCGTACGTCAGGATTAAGGATATGAAGCCGGGTGATACCATAGTGATTCCTCAAAAGATCGAAGCCAAGACCCCGCAACTCTCGTTGTGGCAGAGTGTCGCGAGCATAGTAGGCAGCGTGGCGTTAGCTGCGGCAGGCATAGCCGTGATCGGCCGATAGACGGTATATTCACATTTCTTTTTTTTCGCGTCTCTCATGATATCAACTGACCAACATGTAGATGCTCGACACATGCGTCCTACGTGGCCTTCCAGCCTTACACAGGAGGAAGTCACGCTCTACGACTATTGGCGGGTCATTGCGAAACGAAAATGGCAAATTGTTGCTTTCTGCGCCGTAATGGCAGCCGCGGCGCTCGTTGCCAGCATTCTACTCCCCAAAATATACGAATCGACGGCAACGCTCCTACCACAGCTCGAATCCAACAATGGTTTTCGCTTAGGTGCCTTGCTGACGTCCGGCGCGGCGAACTCTGCCGCTCAAAGTCTGGGAATTTCGCTGCCGGGCGCCCCTGCTACACCTACCGACATTTTTACCGCGATGCTGAAATCAAGAATCATGGCAGATGACGTCATCCGCCGGTTCAACCTCATGGAGCATTACGACAAGAAGACCATGCACGACGCTCGGCTCAAGCTCGAAGGAGCGACGCGCACCGTGGTCACGAAGGAGAAAGTCATCAAGGTTACGGTGGAAGACAAAGATCCCCAGGTAGCCTCTGATATGGCCAACTTTTATGTCTCGAATCTCGATCGATTAAATCAAACGCTCAGCGTGAGTAAAGCCAGAGAGAATCGAAAGTTCGTCGAACAGCAGGTCGCCGAAACTAAACTGGCGTTGATCAAGCTCGAGGAGGCGCTGAAAGAATTCCAGACGCAGAATAGGACTGTGGCCATTGAGGCACAATCGAAAGCGATGATTGAAGCGACTGCGATGATTCAAGCGCAAATCATGGCGCAGGAGGTGCAGCTCCAGGTGATGGGAACCTACCTTGCTCCTGACCATCCTGAAATTGCACGGATGAAATCGAGTCTGGGCGAGTTGCGAAAGCAGCTCCAGATCATGGAATCTGGAAAAAGTAAAAAAGACCATCTTCCAGGAGACAATCTACGTCCCGCAATCACCAGTGTCCCGGCGCTGGCCTTGGAATACGGACGTCTAACCCGCGATCTGAAAGTCCACGAAACGTTGTATGCCTTATTAGTCTCCCAATATGAACAGGCCAAGCTCGCCGAAGCTCGCGACACTCCGACGGTCCAGGTGCTGGACCCGGCGATTCCGGCCGAGCGAAAGAGCAGGCCCAAGGTGTTGTTGAACGTCCTCATCGCGAGCATTCTCAGTCTCTTGCTTGGCATATTCTGGGCCTTCGCTCGTGAAGCGAGGGACCGTAAAAATTCTCGACTCTTCTCCAAGCCGCCCCAATCACCCCCCGACGATCCGCTTCTCTCATCCCTCTCTTCGTCCTTAACATCATCATCGCGTTCCCCGGTTGCAAATTACCAGAATTCTCGCACATAAGCCGTTACTTATCGTTTGCTAAGGCGACGGACATCCATCTGAGATGTGCTCTTAAGCCAAACGATTAAGGGCTCGATGCAGTCGTTCGCTCCGCTCACCATAGAACCGTATCTTCGGCAAGAACCCTCATCTCCGAAAACATGGGGAACCTTAGCCGGCCCCATCGGATTGATTAAAAGAGGACCATTATGTGCTTGAGAAGGGGAGTCGATACGGCTTCCTGGCTATGCTGATCCAGCTTCAATATTGAGCGTCATGTCTATGTTTTGGATCATCCCAGGCTCATTGTTAGCGTGGGTGAGGAACAAGCTGACCGGGGTCATTGATCCGTGAGGAGGGAGGCAGCATCAGGATGATGGCATGAACCTTCGTACGTGCTCATTGAGAATTTGAGCAAGTGTCGAAGGGTCGAACGGCCACGCGTACTGAATC
>JBKPKC010000077.1:0-11900 GCA_046765595.1 Nitrospirota bacterium | reverse complement strand
TTTATTTTGTTGTGTTATACCCCCTGGTGGTCAATGCGCAAATTAATCAGCTAATTTTTTCTGGGTGGTTGCGACCCGGGCGCGGGGGTGTCCGGGCGCACGGTTGGAGGAAAGAAAAGCAGTGAATCCTGACTGTTGATCGTATAGGAGGAGACCTCGTCGATTTCCGTAGACTCTTCATGATCCTCGAAGGCACACTGTGCTCAATTCCAGGCACTGATACGGCAACATGACCACGCGCGACACACTGGTGATTCTTGGATCCGGCTATGTGGCGCGTTTTATGCCTTCCCTTACACGCTTCTACTCGACCGTCCTACATACGAGCCGAGATCCACACACCCATCTCTTGCGGGTTCCGCTCGAACAACGTCTCCAATTCGATCTGGCACAGACGGACACATGGAAGAACCTTCCGTCGGTCGCCGATGTTCTGTGGTGCTTTCCCGCAGCGCCGATAGAGGCCGTTCGACACTTTGCCCGAGACCGATCCTGGTCAAGACTCGTCGTGCTGGGCAGCACTTCGGCCTATGACGTCGGGAGTTCATCGGACTCTCCTCCGCCCTGGATGGATGAAACCGCTGCGGTCGACCTCAACAAGCCGCGCGTGCAGGGAGAGGAATTTCTTCGGCACGAGTGTGGAGCCGTTCTCTTGCGCGTGGCGGGCATCTACGGGCCGGGTCGGCATCCATACCGCTGGATCAGGAGCGGCCGTGTCGGCCTCTCGGACAAGTACGTCAATTTAATCCATGTGGAGGACTTGGCCGAGATCTGCTTGGCTGCCTTACAGTATGGAGTACCCGGAGGGGCCTACAACGTCAGCGATGGAATTCCTCGAACCTGGCGGGAGATCGGCAGGCGCCTCGATGAGCATCATAGCGCACATGCGCCGGCGCAAGAACAGCAGCCATCGGGAAAGCGCATCAACACTGCCAAGCTTCGTTCGATGCTTCATGAGGCCCGAATCGTGATTCGTCATCCGGATTTGTTTCGTTCGCTGGAACACCTCGACGACGAAGAAGGCCCCGCCTCAACCCGGTAAACGCACACGGTTACCCGAAGCGCAGCAGCGACATCACCGCCAGACACACCAGGAGATTATTGATCGCATGCGCCAGGATGCCGGGGCCGAGGCTCCCGGTCTTTTCATAGATCCACGCCCACAAGACGCCGCTCCAGCAGACGCTGAACAATCCGACTACTCCATAGCCGTGGGCCAGACCGAAAATCAGCGCGCTGATGAGCGCCGCCGGAAGAAACCGGAACTTACGGCGCAGGATGGCAAAGAGCAAACCCCGGAAGACGAGCTCTTCGAACAGCGGCGCGAGGATCACGTACTCGAGCAGGCTGACCATCGTCAACGAGCTAGAGCCCCAGACCAAATCCTCGTCGAACCATTCGGTCCAATGGCTGGTGAGCTGCCACTGCTCCGTGACACGGTCCATAAACCACTCACCCCAGAGGCCCGCCGCGACGACCGCCAGCACCGCCGTCACCAACCGTCCGACGAAGACCCATGGAAGCCCGAGGCCAAATCCTTCTTCGAACGTCATACCGGCGGGCCGGAACAGATGGTGATACGCCAGCAATAGAAGCGGGACGTTCGTCAGCGGAATGGCAAAGGCCCTGAGGGAGGCATTCTCCGGAGGTATGTACAGCAGACACAGTGCCATGACGATGGCGCCCATGGCACCGCCGCGCAACAACACCGCCGCTCCCACGCGGCCGGGCCACGGCGGGGGAATCCCCGGATCGTGCAATCGAATCGGATTTTTCCCTCCACGGCCGGCACGCCAGAGCAGGAGCAGACAACCGGAGCCCGCGAACATGAGAGCCAGTTCGACAAGGGTCAGTCTTCGGGAATAGGTGTACAACCGGTCGGCTCGGTCGTCGCTCTCAGCTTGGAGAATGCCGGCAAGATCCATGTGGCCCGCCCGGCGGGCGAGCGTGATCATGAGACGATCATAAAACCATCCGACCGGCAGCACATCGGCCAGACGACTCTGGAGCGCTTCTACAGCATCCGGATCGGGCGGAGGTTCGTTCCCGTACGCCGCGCGTATGATCTCGGCATACTGCGGGAGAGGATCGCCGAGTTGGTCCCAATCATGTGCGGAGAGCAGGGCTTGCGGGACCTCTCCGGATTCGGCTTGAAGCACCGCCAGCTGCAACCGCACGGCGGGATCTTCCGCGTGCGCCGATAGTTCCTGATACCAGGCGATCGCTTGAGTTCGCTCCGCGGCGCCATCCCCAGAGACCCATTTCATCACACGCTGTTCCCACTCGGACGCACGTTCGAGTCCCGCTTGCGCATCCATCGTGCGGCCGACCATCAGGCTGAGCGCCTGCTCGGGCGCATCGAACCGATCGATTTTCAGGGAAGACGAGGCCATTGCCAGAACCGCGCCGAACGACAGGAGGAGGAATAAGGCCGAGAGCCACGTCACCGTGGCGGAGTAATGACGCGGGAACGACCCGACCGCAAGCGGCGCACGGGTTTCACGCCACCAGGAGCGGACGGGGGATGGAGCCGGGGAAGCGATCGCGAGGGATTCGTCCATGAGCGCCTGCACTATAACATGCATAATTTCAAGCCAAAATCCCCTCAAAAGTAACGACGCACTTCTCCAGTGGCGACGAACTGGCTGCGGGAGGCAGGAGTCCGCTATACTGGCCAGCCGGATGACGAGCCGTTTGCGATCTTGCGTTGAGCGCCATGGCCCTTCAGGAATTCACTCCCCCGCGCCGCCTGCTCCTGGGTCCCGGGCCGAGTCTTGTCCATCCCCGCGTGCTCCGTGCCCTTTCCACGCCGCTGCTCGGCCATCTCGATCCGGTGTTTCTCGGCGTAATGAACGACATTCAATCGTCCCTGCGCGGGGTGTTTGAAACGGAACATCCCTTTACGATCGCCGTCTCCGGCACGGGGTCCGCCGGTATGGAAGCCTCGATCGCGAACCTCGTCGAGCCGGGAGACGCCGTTCTCGTCGGGGTCAATGGCGTCTTCGGGACGAGACTGGCCTCGGTCGTGGAGCGCTGCGGCGGCAAAGCCATCGGCATTGAGGCCCCCTGGGGCGAATGCATTGCGCCGGATGCCGTCGAACACGCGCTGGCCCGCTCGGGCCCCGTCAAAGCGGTGGCCATCGTCCATGCGGAAACGTCCACAGGCGTCCGCCAACCGCTCGAAGACGTCGGCGCACTTTGCCGGCGGTATGGCGCGCTGTTCATCGTGGATGCCGTGACATCGCTCGGCGGACTCGCCGTCGGCGTCGATCGGCTCGGCATCGACGTGTGCTACAGCGCCACCCAGAAATGTTTGAGCTGCCCGCCCGGGCTGTCACCGTTTACCATGAGTGAGCGTGCACTCGCCGCCGTCAAAGCGCGCAGAACGAGCTGCCAAAGTTGGTATTTGGACATGGGATTGATCGCCGAGTATTGGGCCGATGGCAAGCGGGCCTATCACCACACGGCGCCGATCTCGATGCTCTACGGTCTGCGCGAAGCGCTGCGCCTCGTCGAGGAAGAAGGCCTCGCAGCGCGGTACGCCCGCCATCAAACCAACAGCGACGCCTTGCTCGCAGGGTTGATGGAACTGGGGCTTGCGCCGCTTCCGTCCGCCGGCCACCGACTACCGATGCTCAATTGCGTCACCGTTCCCACGCACATTCCTGAAGCGGACATCCGCACACGATTGTTGTCCCAGCATGGGATCGAAATCGGCGGAGGGCTCGGCTCCTTAAAGGGCAAAGTGTGGCGCATCGGACTGATGGGCGAATCGTCGACGGAAGCGAACGTCTTGACCCTCTTGAATGCGCTGGAGGCGCTCTTTCTCGAAGGCGGCTGGCTGCCCACGGCGGGAGTGGCGCTCCGTGCGGCGTCCCGAGTCTACAACGGCCAATCCTGATGACCGGAGATCGGAGATCCCATGGACAATAAGCCTTTGCTCTGGGTGCTGGGCGGTGGAGCGTTCGCCTTTACGGCCGTCATTTCCTACTGGATCTTCGCGATCACGCTGGCCAACCAACTCAAGTCCGATCAGGTCTCCCCTCAGAAAACGGCGGAGTTCATCCATGCCATCCTGGAGGCCAACCGGAACAACTACACGGACAACGTCGTCGTGAAGCTCAGCCGCGATGGGATCGAGGCCCACGAACACTGGAGAGACGAACGCGGGGTACCGCTGCCCGCGCAGTTTCTCTTAGAATCCGGCCGGCTGGTCGCCACCAAAGACCTCGGCTTCTCGTTCCGATTGGCCAGCTTGACGCCGATCTATGCGTGGAACGGCGCCAACAGCGATCTCGAACGCATCGGGCTGGCGGCGGTACAGAAGGACCCGTCGGCGCCGCATTACGGAATCGTACGGCGCGGCGAGCTGCGTCTCTTTCAAGCCGTCTATGCCGATCGCGCCGTCTCCCAGGCCTGCGTCGATTGTCATAACCAGCATCCGAACAGCCCCCGAAGAGACTTCAAGCTCAATGACGTGATGGGCGGCATCATCATCACATTTCCCATCGGAAGCTGACGACCATGGCCATTGCGATTCAGCAGGTCCGGCTGATCGACGGGACGGGCGCGGTGATTGAACGCGCAACGGTCATCGTGCGCGAACACCGGATTGCGGCCGCAGGGCCGAGCCGAACGATCTCAATTCCACGGGAAGCAACGCGGGTCAATGGACGGGGGCTTACGGTGCTGCCCGGGTTGATCGATTGTCATGTACATCTGTGCTGGCGTGGGGAAGCGGATGTCGTAAAAACCACTGAGCAAGAGACCGCCACCGAAACGCTCTTGAAAGCCAGCCGATCGGCGGGGCAGACGCTGGAGGCAGGCGTGACAACCGTTCGGGACGTCGGCTCACGCGACCATTCGATTTTTGCGCTGAAAAAAGCGATCGACAAAGGGCTGACTCCAGGCCCGCGAATCATCGGAGCAGGCCTTGCGATTTGCATGATTGGAGGACATCTGCGGCGAGTCATTGCCAAGGAAGTCGAAGGGGTCGAACAAGTCCGCCAAGTCGTGCGCGAACAGATCGAGGCCGGTGCCGAAGTGATCAAAGTGATCGCCTCCGGAGGAGTGCTCACGCCTGGCACCTCCCCCGATCAGGCACAGATGACGCTGGAAGAGCTTCGCGCCG
The DNA here is from genome assembly GCA_046765595.1 of Nitrospirota bacterium. GTDB lineage: Bacteria > Nitrospirota > Nitrospiria > Nitrospirales > Nitrospiraceae > Nitrospira_C. Next base: position 6,769 of record JBKPKC010000077.1, on the reverse strand, counting down.
CCGTGGATGAATCGAAGCAGGCCGGGCGAAAGGTCGCCGCCCATGCACATGGCGCGTCCGGGATCAAGAATGCGATTCGCGCCGGCGCCCATTCGATCGAGCATGCCACCTTAATGGACGAAGAAGCCGCCGGCTTGTTCGAGACGCATGGCGTGTATATGGTCCCGACGCTGTCGGCGCTCGCCACGACGGGTGCTTGTCGACGAGGCTGTGGAATTCCCGACGACGCACTCGAGAAAGCCAAGGCCATGACGAAGCGTCATCAGAGCAGCTTCAGGCAAGCCCATGAGCGGGGACTCCTCATTGCCATGGGCACCGATGCCGGGACCCCCTTCAATCATCATGGAGACAACGCCCAGGAACTTGAACGGATGGTGGCGCTCGGGATGAGCCCGATGGAAGCCATTCTTGCATCGACGTCGGCCGCCGCGCGGTTGATCGGCTTTGAAATGCAGATCGGCACCATTGCGCCGGGAAAAGAGGCCGACCTGCTCCTCGTCGAGGGCAATCCGCTGCGCCGGATCGACATGTTGCGCGACCGTCGCCGTCTCGTCGGCGTCATGCAGGCGGGACGATTTGTGGCCGGTGCGCTGGCCACATAGGCCGGCGTGCAGAGAAAACCCTCGACCTCGTCATCGTCGCTCGTAGAACAGCTCCAGCGCCGACGCGAATCCATGCAGGCGGCCTTTGCGGAAGTGCTCGTCGAGCCGGGCGCGCAGCGAGCGAATGCCGCCTTCGTCGTTCCGGCCGACGACGCCCTGCGACACCATCATCTGCGTGGCCACTTCGACCAGCCGCTTCTTGCGGCCTTCCATGTCCTCGGTTGCCAGCTCCGGCATGACCTCTGCTGCCCGCGCCTGCACGAGCGATTCCTTGAATGAGTCGTAGCCCTGATCCTTCACCACCCGCTCCCGGACGAGCGCCAGCTCGGCCTTAATCCTATTGACGTCCTTCATCAACAGGGCAAATACCTCCTTGCGGCCCTCGTCAAACAACTTCTTCTCCATTTCTTCCAGCAGAATACCGACGTCGACGACGTCGGGAGCAAATTCATCGCCCCAGTTGAGGCGGTCGTAATTGCGACGGGCTTCCGCGTCACCGATGACCTCGTAGGCGGCATTGATCTCCCGGATCTTCTCTTCCGCCTCCTTGCTGTGAGGATTGCGATCGGGATGATGCTCGAAGACAAGCTTTCGGTAGGCCTTCTTGATGACGTCGTCGGACGCCTCACGAGACACGCCCAGGACTCGGTAAAAATCCACCCTCGGCATGGCCGCGACTATAGCACGGGCTTTGCGGGGCTTCACCTTGACTCGCGCCGGGAACCTCCGTAGCCTGGCGCGCCATGCAGCATGTCCCTACTGAACTTCCCTCAATCTTTCCCGACCGCTCCTGGTTTCACGGCGTCACGTCGTATCAATGGTTGGTGTTGTTCGTGGCCTGGCTGGGATGGGTCTTCGACGCAATGGACGCGACGATTTATGCCGTGGTGCTGCATCCGGCACTTCACGAGCTGTTGCATACGTCGGCCGGCCCGCCGGCGGCTGAACGCATCGGCTGGTACGGCGGCATCATCTTTTCCATTTTCTTGGTCGGCTGGGCCATTGGCGGCATTGCCTTCGGCGTCGCCGCCGATCGCTTCGGCCGGACGAAGGTCCTCATGGCGACGATCCTGATCTATGCACTCTTCACCGGCGCCGCTGCGCTGGCGCAGGATTGGTGGCACCTCGCGATTTACCGCTTTCTCACGGCGCTCGGTATCGGCGGAGAATGGGCGGCAGGCGCGGCGATTGTCGCGGAAACGTGGCCGGAAGATAAGCGCGCGAAGGCAGCCGGTTTTTTACAGAGTGCCTGGGCGGTTGGCTTCTTTCTGGCAGCCGGCTGCAATCTTGCCTTCACAGAGGCCTACGGATGGCGAGGACTTTTCGTGATCGGCATTCTGCCGGCGTTCGTGGCGCTGCTCGTCCGGTGGTGGGTCAAAGAGCCGGACCGTTGGACACATGCCCACGCGCATCGCATCATCCCTCTCTCGGCGATTTTTGAAGGAGAGCTGCAACGCGCTACGCTGGTTGGCTCAGCACTGGCCTTTGTTGCGGTCTTCGGTCTCTGGGGTTCGACGAACTGGGCGCCCACCCTCGTGCGTGAGCTGCCGGAGTTTCAGGGAGCTGACGCCGCTACGCTCACCAAAGCCGTGAGTTACGCCATCATGGCGCTGAATGCGGGAGCCATTTTCGGGTATCTGGGGTTCGGCCCCCTGGCCGATCGGTTCGGCCGCCGACCGGTCTTCGCCTTTATGTGCGCGGGCAGTCTCGTCATGCTGCCCGCTGCCTATCTGCTTCCGTCGCATTATGCCGGTGTCCTGATGCTTCTCCCGATCCTCGGATTCTTCAACAATGGCATTTTCAGCGGTTTTCCAATTTATCTACCGGAGCTCTATCCGACCAGACTTCGTGCCACCGGCGCAGGGTTTTGCTTCAACGCCGGCAGAATACTGGCTTCCGTCTCGCCCTTTCTGACGGGCTGGCTCGTCACGACGCTTGGGAGCTTCGGCCGCGCGGCCAGCACGGTGGCACTCATCTACCTTGTCGGCTTGGGAGTCCTCTGGTTTGCACCGGAAACCAAAGGCCGGCCGCTGAAAGACTAGGGTCGCATTGGGGCCCTTGACTTTGGTTCCTCCGGCGTTATGTCCCCTGAATATGGACAACACACCGCGTGTGCTTTCTCATGACGAACGCCATGCCGCCGAGGCGGCCTTTGGCGGCCGTCCGTTCAATCCCCGCTGGTCCGCCCGGGCAAGAGCCGTGTACGACGGCATCCGTAATTCCATGCCGGCCCCGGAGATTCCGCAAGTGCCGGAGGAACCATCCGCAGTCGACGCGACGGCGCCCGTCGCGTCGCGAACGCCGGACGATTTGCCGCAAGAGACCGACGGCACGGCGCCGACTCAGATCCCGTTTCAGCAGGCGCTCGATGCGGGGTCCTTGATCGACGTCACCTCGACGGCGAAACAGGTGGGTTTGTCGTTTGCGGTCACGGTCACGAAGCCGCTTTGGGAAACGGGGATTGCCGCGGAAAAGACGACCGAGGAAGAGCAGTCAGCCAGATTGCGCGACGTGCTCATGGCTTTCAGACTTCGCCTGGCGGCGCATCCCACCATCGCACCGTTGATCGATTTTCCGGCACTGCTGTCGTTTCCCCATGGAGGAATCCCGCAACCGGTCCCGCTGTTTGCCCTGATACAACCGGACGAACACAACCAGGCGACAGCAACTCTGCTCTTACCCACGGAGATTGCCACCTCCATCATCCCCATCAAGTGACCGAATTTGTGGGTGAGGGCACAGGGACGCCTCCGCCCAGCCCCTTGCAACATGGCAGTCCGAGTTGTAGGGTGATGCCGGGACCGTTGACGGGAATTGCGATATGGAACCGGCTTCAGCAAGGCTTCGCGGTATCCTGCTTCCATTGATTGGATCTTTGTTGATCAGTCTCTCCTGTTCTCAAATGGTCTATCACCCGGCACCGGTCGTGCCGACGACCTCGCCTCTTCCCTACTCCGCCACAGTCCGATTGGCAGAAATCGAAGCGTATGCCGTCGAGCCGGGCGCGACGATGATCGCCGATCCTCGCATTGAAAATAAAGTTACGGGCGTCCGCCAACCGCTCAGCAAGGCCAAAAAAGAATGGGAACGTTCGATCACCGAGTATCTCGCAGCGCGAAAGACGTTTACCTATCTCTCGACGGACAGTCAAACCGATCTTGACCTATCCGTGCGGCTCAACATCTATGTCGACCCCAGCGTCATGTCGCAATTCGACCGCGTCTATGTGGCCCGCATCGATGCGACGCTGGCAGAGTCCTCCGGCAAACGCCCTCTCTCGAGATATATCGGCTTCGGGAAGGCGGCCGGGGACGACGACGATCAGGGTCCAATCAACCTCGCCGTGCAGTCCGCGCTCAACGATCTGTTCGGCAAGATCGAGAATGACCCGCGGCTGAGGAAATACCGCCTTTAACCGTATTGTTGAACCAGGGCGCGGGCGCGTTCCCGCTCTTGTGCCGCAGCGCTGATCCTGCCATCCAGCCGCTCGTCTAACAGTTGATCCAAAATCCTTTTGTAATACGGGCCCGGCCGCAGCCCGAACTGCTTCAGTGTGTCGCCGCTGATCGTCGTGGTCACATGACGATCCCGTGTGAGATATCTGGTTACCCGCCTGATCAGTCGTCGCGTCGGACCTCCTTTCGTCGAGGCGAGACCTTTTGCAAGGATCAAGATCACCGCTTCATTCGGCAGTCCCCAGAGCAACCGATACACGCGGGAGGGGCGCAGGCGCGCCTCGCTCATGAGCAGGCCGGCGGCGCGGCCGGACTTCTCTCCCGACCATTCCAGCGCTCGAGCCTGAGCGGCAGAAAGCTGCAACCGCTGAATCGCGCCGGAAAGCGTCGAAGGCCGAGCCGACGTCAACAGCGTCATGACCCCCACGAGCGCGCGATCGATCGGAGCATGTGCACAGCGGCGCTCCCAGCAATCGACGGCTGCCGGAACCACCGCCAATAGTCGTTCGGTTCGTGTTCCGAGCACAAGGTCTGGATGGAGAAACCGCAGCAAGCGCCATCGTCGAAGCCGGCCGATGGCCTGTTCGGGACGATCCTCGTTCATCAGCGCAAAGATTTCATGGGCCAGCCGCGGGCCCGACAATCTCGCCACAAGATTCGCACGAGCGGCCTGGGCCAGCAGCCGCTCGGTATTCCGTTCGAGACGAAATCCGAATCGGCTGGAGAAGCGAATCGCGCGAAAGATTCTAGTAGGATCATCAACAAAACTCCGATCGTGCAGGACACGGAGGATCTTGTCTCGGAGATCGCGACGGCCGCCGTACGGATCGCGCAATTCTCCCCAGCGCGTCATGTTCAACTGGATCGCCATGGCGTTGACAGTGAAATCGCGGCGGAACAGATCCTCTTCGAGTGTAGACGTCAAGACATCCGGCAGAGCCGCCGGACTGAGATAGCTCTCGCGTCGTGCCGAGGTGATGTCTATCTTGAGCCCGGAGGGAAAGCTCACGCGCGCCGTTGCAAAGCGTTCGAACACCGCCAGCCCGGCGCCATAATGCTTCGACACCAAACGGGCGAACCGGAGTCCGTCGCCTTCGACGGTCAAATCCAGATCGCAGTTGCTCCGCTTCAGGAGGAGATCTCTGACGACGCCGCCGACGAGATAGAGTTCGACTTTCTCCTCATCAGCCAACGCTCCCAGCCGGCGCAGCAAGCGGACGATCCTTTGCGGCAGCCGTTCAAGCACATCTCGCGCACTCCGGTCGGATCCCATGGGAGGCATTGTAGCGCCAGTCCTATTGCCATCACACTTCCTCACATGGGCAGAGACGGTCATATTTGGACAGATTTCTGCCGTTTTTTTTCCATTGAACCCGAGACGTGCCGTCTGGCCCAGACCTGGGGCTGCAACCTACTGAATTTTCTAGCTGGGATCCTCATGGCATCCGGCACATGCCTTGCTGAACGGTCAGGGAACGGATGTGAAGTCATGTCGTCTAAGGAGGTTCCCATGAAGTACAGACTGCAAACCAGCATGATCGCGATCGTCGCAACGATCGCAGCCGTGGCCTTTGCCGTAGCGCCGGCGATGGCGAAGGATTCCAAGAAAGCGCCAGCCTCTCACAAATCCGCCGCGGCAGCGGCTGCCTCCATGGGGCACGTGCCGACAGTGCAGGACGCTCCGAAACGGGGCCAGCACGATGAGAAGCCGGGTCCGGCGTGGAGAACCGTCGGTGGGACGGTGAAGGATATTGAAGCGAACTCCTATACCGTCGAGGATTTCGAGGGCAATCAAGTGAAGCTCTACGTCGGACAGGGGACGAAGTACATCAAGCAAAAGAAGGTTGGAGACACCGTCCGCGCCGAGATTACGCGGGGCGGCTTCGCGAATTCGATTCAGTAACCCCCCCTTGAATCCGCGCACCCGCTTCGGGCGCGGTGGTGTCCGTGAGGAGGCCGGCCCAGAACGGGCCGGCCTCTTTGCTTTCATGCCCAGGTGTCATGGCGCAGCCCGCGTGAACCGGATGTCGCCGTAATAGGCGATCGCTCGTTCTTTCGTGTTGTCGGTGTCGGTCATGATCGCGACGCCGTTGATCATGGGCGGATCTTCTCCAAACGCCTGTTTGTAATCCTCATAGACGTTTCGGGACTCCTCGACCCATCGGCCCACCTGGGATGCTCCGCTCTCGACGACGATCATTTTCGCAAAATCCGTGTAGGCATTGTCCACGATCGTTCCGATCGCCGTCTTGCTTTCCCAAATGTAATTCAATGCCGCAATCGGAATATCGCCGAACAGTGCCCGCCCCGCTTTGTATTTCAGCTTCTTGCCGAAGCTGACCTTCGCCGGATCATATTCGAAGGTGATGTAAAGCCTGGCAGGGTAGTCGTCGCCGCTTTTGCGAGTCACGTCGCTGCGGATCAGCAGATTTTCGACCTTCCATCGCCAGTGCACGATCGGAAACGCCGAGGGATCGATGCGGACCGCTTTGGTGAGGCCGGACGCGGCCGCATCGCTCACAGCCTTGACGACCACCGCATCGCCTTCCTGCACAAGTTCGTAGACCGTGGGCTTGGGAATCTTTTTAAAGGTCAGCGGGTTCCACCCATCCGCGTGGGCCGGGCCCGGGCGACTGGTGGAGAATTTTCCGATCTCCAACACCGTGGGGGCATCGTCGGTCGATGCGGCTGCCGCACAGAGCAATCCCGAGG
>JBKPKC010000076.1:0-6119 GCA_046765595.1 Nitrospirota bacterium | reverse complement strand
GGCTTTCGAAACGGAGTTGAAGGACATGTCGTCCGCATCGATGTCCGCCGAATTAAAAGACGGCCTCATCAGCGTCCAGAAGGCCATCCGTTCCAGCCTGGACGCGAGCAAGGCCATCGAGTCCACGATGCGTGACGTGTTGTTTTTCATGAAGGAACGGGTGACGGAGGAGCGTTCCGGTGGCAGAAACTGAATCACGCTCCCACTGGGTGTTCGGCTTGTCGCTGGTGCAAGTAGGACTGCTGCTGTTCTTTGCAGCGGCAATTCTCTATGTGACGGAGCACGTGGAGGTCAACGGACAAGAACCGCAGGCCGTCGCAGGAGAGGCGGCGCTTCCCAAGGCCGGCCTTCACGCCGGTCTCGATGCGGCGGCCGCCAAGAGCACCGAGTTGGAACAGCGGATTGCCGAGATGACCCTGTTCATGGATGACGTGAAACTCATGGTCGGCGCCAAGAGTGCATCCAAAGAAGGCTTTCAAGAAGCGATCGACACTTTGAAACGCGGGTATGCCCTCTGCCAGAAGGACGATAATACCTTGATCGAAGCCCGGATTCAGAACGGTGCGGAAACCGTTCAGGTCATCGGGGAATTGCCCGCGGATCTGACGGCGAATCTGGCGAAAGGCGAGCAAACCTCAGATCTCGAGCAGATTGTTTCATTCGTTCAAGATGTGTACGAATACGAGAAAGACCATAAGTGCCGATTCAACTACCGGCTGAAGTACGCGACCGACAACGACTATCGGAAAGGCAGAGACGGCTACGAGAAATATTTTTACCCGGAGAAAATTGTGCGAACCGGGTGAGTCCGCCGAGCGGCCGCATCACTCGTCACTCGTATTGACGGACCTTTTTGAAGACGACATTGAGGCTTGGCGAGAAGAAACTCGGCGGTACACGCAGCATCTTCGCGAAGAACCGGCCCCACGGTCCCGATCCGGGCTGATACCCGAACTCCTCCGAGACATCGGCCACATCGATGAGCAGCGATTTGGGAAGTAATTCGTAATAGCTGGAATTCCTCCAACCGGTGCCCGCCCGCACGAACAATGGAAAGCTCACCTCCTTCATCTTGGCTTTGCAAAGCCGCGCGTAGGCATAGGCGATCTGAGGGGGCAAGAGCGAGATCAGCGGAAGGCCGACGGAATGGGACTCGAACGGGTAGTAGCGATTTGGGGTGTCCCAAAAGCCGATGAGCCCGCCATCACGAAGCACTCGGTAGTATTCGTCGACATACCTGTCGCGCCCTTCGTACGGCAAGTGTTCGACGACGGCGGCGGCGATCACGAGATCGAAAAAGTCGCTGTCATACGGCAATGCTTCCGTCGTCCGCACCGGAAAATGGTCGATGCGCTTCACTTTCGACAGGCGAAGTTCTTGCTGCTTGAGACGCGCCACGTCGACCATGGCTCGATCCACGTCAAACGCGTAGATTTCGCCGGTTGAGGGCTGCTCGTTCAGAAATTCCGTCAAGTGGCCCGCCGAGCATCCCACTTCCAGGATTCGTAACGGACGAGGCCCGGTATTCAGCCGGTCGAAGAGCGGCTTGAGGAACCAGGGGCGCTCTGCCTGATGGACGAGGAATTGCGAGGCTCGTTCCGGCCCCTTGCGGGTGATGAGCAGTTCGATGATGTTCCGGGAGTAGTTGGTCCGGAACCGGCGGTCGCCGATCGTCAGAACTCGGCACGAACCGTCGTCTTCGATCGCCCACGTTGTGCAGGTCTGCGGCATGACGGATGTGCTCGTGAGTTGTGTAAAGCAGTCGAGTCGAAGGTAGCAACAAAAGCGCAGCCTGGCAACGAATTGCTGCCTGCGCGACGACCGGCTCCCGCGTTCACATCCTGAGAGCCCCGTGAGAGTACTCAGACAGCGGCGGCTCGCGGGCGAATCTCCAGGAAGTCCTGATGCACAGGAATCCGGAAGCCGCCATCACGACACGAGAAGTTGGCTTCGATGTAGCGTTCGACGTCCTCCTTCAGCGGCGGAGTCGTAATGTCCAACAGGTTGAGCATGAATTCGGCGACCGCATAGGTCTTCGTCATGTCGGGCGTCACCACATGGGCAGGATCGAGCGTGGCCACGACCTCGTACCGATCGCCGTGCTTTTCGCGGAACCGGTCGGCTGTCCGGCGCAATTCGAACCGGTGGCCGAAGAAGTGATGGACCATGTTCATGCATCCGCTCTCACGATATTGGAGGACAACTATCGTGGCGCCGGTCGGCGACATCCATGACACGAGGCGTTCGAGATGCGCGAGCCATTCTTCGCCAGGCATGTAGTAGAGGGTGTGTGAGCACAGGACCAGATCGGCCTTTGCGGCCGGGTGGGCGGCCATAATCGGTTGACCGATGGTTTCGGCGGCGGGAACCGCCTGCTGTAATTGCTTCAAGAGGTATACATTCGGTTCGATCGCAATGGTGCGCTCGAACGCGCCGGCGAAGGTTCGGGTGACCTCGCCGTTGCCCGCGCCGGCGTCGATGAAGACTCGCCGCGAGGGAAGGCGGTCCACGACGTTTTGAAGCCAGCGTTTGGCGTTCCGTTTCTGGTCGGTATGGTCTAAGAAGATCTGAAACGCCTGTTTGTAGGCCTCGCCTTGAGAATCGAAGATGCGAACACGTTCCTGATCGGCCATCGATGGACCTCCACCAATCCGGCGTTGTCCGCCGTCACTGCGTTGGGCGGCGACATTCTAGAGGTTCAAAAGAAGTTCGTCTATGCACTCAGGGCGAGAGACTCCGCGGGTGCCGGCAGGCGACAAGAGCTGTTCAGGCAGTTCAGGTGGCCAGGCAGGAGGGACGCTGCTTTATGCCGTGACCTGTGCTGGTTGCCCCGGAGCCTCAGTGTCCCTGCGCTTCTTCCGCACTGGGATGCCGCGCACTTCGAGAAAGAGCGGCACCGGACTTCCGGGAAGCGTCAGCGGGCGGCGAAGCATCCACTTCCCTTCCGGCGGTGCCGTGTAGGTGGAGATAGGGATCAGTTCGCCGGTGTCGGCATTGAGCAGCATCGGCGTGGTGGCTTTCTTCCATCGCCGAAAGTTCCTGAATCGACGCCATGTCCATGATAGTGCCATGGTTCCCCCCAGGGCCTTGCGTAATCGGTCTTTGTCTGTGACGGAAAGGCCGAAGACCCATCGCTGCGTGGTGCGTCACTGCAACTAAGATACCACCGCAGGGTCAGGGGGCTGTAATGAAAATCGGATTGCTGTACATAAGATTTACTACGCATCCGTCGCCGATGCGGTCCGCGCGATGATCGCGACGCTGTAGGTAGATCCATCAGCGGCTGAACAGGTTTGGACAGCGCAGGTCAACAGGACGATGCGCATCAGCCGCTTTGGAGCCTTATCGGGCGCCGTCGTTCGTCAATCCCCTCCAAACGACTGAGCAACGACCAGGAGCCATCCGCCATCGGGCTCTTGACGAAGCACTTCCACGCTTTGGCCTGACATTTCAATCGGGTTTCCGTCAGGGCCGGTCCCATTCAGTTGCCATGGCGCACGCGTCAATGCGATACCGGGCCTTCAATCGTAAACAGACTGTGGATTTGCATGGTGGCTTTCAGCGTCGAAAACTGGAGCAAGGCGTGGTGTATGGGATCTGGGCCATGGATCGTCGGGCCGGGTTGTGGCACAAGGCCGCCTGTGGTTCGTGCAAGGCCATGATCGCGTCAACGTCCCCTGAATTGAAGCCGCGGCAAATCGGCGATGAATGTCTTCCGGCCGTCTCATATAGATGGACCGCCCCTGAACTGAACGGAGTATCTCTCGTTCTTTGCGGGATAAGTCAACGCATCGGGGACCATTGTCCGAGGGGGCCTGAAAAGATGCTTAGGGGGATCCCTAGTACATAAAGTCTATGGGGGTGACTAGACTCCTAGACGCTAGCTCGTACGCGCGACTCACTAATAGCAGGGAGTAGAGAATGGTACGAACAAAACGCAAACCTATGCGCCGTACGTCTCCCGTTGACATCGAACCACCGCCGAGGGCCAAGCGGCCGGAGTCGCTTACCTCCCGGGAGCAGGAAATTCTCGAGTTGATCTGGGCCGGTTTCAAGAACAAGGAAATCGGACAGCGGCTCAAGATCAGCGTGAAGACGGTCGAGGCTCACCGCGCCAACATGATGAAGAAATTGAGAGTGTCCAACACGGCGCAACTTCTTAAGACGGCGATCGGCGGCGGCTTGATCCGGATACGGGTGGCCTAATCGCCGAAGTCTCAGCTCGCACATATCTTCGCCGGCTCGAAGGTAATTCCCAGTAATCGACAGGACGCCCAGCGCTCGTGCAGCGCTCGCCAAAGGCTTCTCTCCTGCTCTTCTTGTAGGCTCCCGAGCACGCGCAAGCAGCCAGGTCACGAAGCGTGGCTCTGGGCGAGCGAACAGGCGATGCGGGCGCTTGAGTGTCGACCGTGGCGGCTAGTTTCGCGGCGTATGCTTGAATTCGACGCCAAGCAGTTGCCCCTGGATCCATCGGACCGTCGCGGCAATTCTCATCTGCGGCCGGCCGTCTGCAGGCAACGTGAGAGTGAGTTCATCGCCGGCCGACAGCGGCAGATTGCTGATCACGCGCGCTCCAATGCTCGAAAAATCTCTCACCCATCCAAAGGCGGAGCTTTCCTCGATGGAGAGCTGGCAATGCAGGGGAACAACCATATGCTGTCTGGGAATCCATCGCTTCTCGTAGAGATCGGCAGGTAAAGGTCTCATGGTCCACCTCGTGAAGAAGGGGGCGAGCCATCCACCTGCTCAGCGAGCAAACCACATACCCAACGATCATTTCGATGGAACCGCGGGTATTGATGAATGAATGCGGAAAACGAGTCGTGAATGGGTACTCGTTTGAACAAATTCCGTCCAACCGCGGGATAGAACCATACAAACGCAGCTGGCGGACAATGTCAGCGCATGCCTACACGGCGCGATATTAGCGTTTCTTGAACACAGTTGCCTGGCTTCCAAGTGCCGCCAGATTTGTGTTGCCACCTACTTCCGCGCCTGCAAGCCGACCGAGTTTCGGAAGTCGATCTTTACTCGTTCCAGGGAGGCAGCGCCGCATCGATCCGACGCCATTGGTCCGCAAACGCCGCTTCGGCCTCTCGCAAAGTCGTCCTGCGGAAGGCCAAGGCGTCGCCTGGTTGCAGCTGTGCGGCCAGAGGAAGATCCGCAGCGATGACCACCACCGCCTTGGGATAACCGCCGGTGGTTGGCCGGTCGGCCATCAACAATATGGGTAGCCCATCCGGCGGGATTTGAAGCGCTCCCATCGCAGTGCCATCCGATATGGTGGGCTGCATTGATCCGTGTTCTAACCGTTGCCCTTCCAAGCGATAACCCATTCGATTCGATTGACTGCTGAGGCGATAGGGCGTGGACGTGAGAGTGGACAGTGCATCGGCACTCGCCTGTTGCGGTCCGGCCATCACCCGCAAGACTGGCGTTTCCGCCGCATATGTCGGCCGACTATTGATGGCCAACGCCGCTCCAATGCTCGGTCGTCGAGTGCAGCCCGCATCGCCATAAAGGTGCAAGATGTCATCGGCCGCAAGTGCGCGCCCGTTCAATCCTCCAGTGCCGGTTGGCAGATGCGTTGATCGGCTGCCCCAGAGCAGCGGGACATCGAATCCGCCTGCCACCGCCAGGTACGAGCGAGCGCCGGTTCGTCGAGGCCCAAATGTCAGCCGGCTTCCCGCGCGGATGGCACACGTCGTCCAGAGCGGTATGCTGCAGCCATCGATGGCAGGGGACACATCCGCGCCCGTGATGGCGAGAACGGCGGGCTGCTCAAACAGAAGTTCCGGCCCAACGAGGGTGATTTCGAGCGCAGCCGCAGTATCTTGATTATTGACCAAACGATTGGCGATGACGAAGGCAAGCCGGTCCATCGCACCGCTGACCGAGACCCCGTACCGTTGGAAGCCTCGACGCCCGAGATCCTGGACCGTCGTGCACCATCCGGGCTTGATGACTCGGATGCTTGTCGGTTCAGGGGTCGACATCGCTGGCGGCCAAAATTTCGATGCCGGCGTGGTCAAGCTCTTCCCGAATCATCCGCGCCAGCAGAAGCGCCTGCGGTGTATCGCTGTGCAGACACAGTGTGTGAACGGAGACGGGAATCAGGG
>JBKPKC010000075.1:0-4802 GCA_046765595.1 Nitrospirota bacterium | reverse complement strand
TTGCTTCAACGAGCTTTTCCCGCAGTGAACGTTAAGGATTCCTCCGGCGCCGACGGATTGATCGAAGAAGTATGCGGAACTGCGTGGGCATTCGTGGTACTCGACATCAACCTACCGGGTCAGAACGGCCTCGATATCATCAAGCAGACGAAAGTCCGACGGCCGGAGATTCCCATCATCGTATTCAGCTTATATTCCGAACGGCAGTACGCCGCCCGTGCGCTCAGGGCCGGTGCCGTCGCCTATCTCTCGAAGGAACGACCGCCGCGCGATTTGATCGACATGGTGAAGACGACGCTCGAGGGCGGGGTGGTCAAAAAGCCGCGGGAGCTGATGGTTTCTCAACCGGTGCTGTCTGACCGTGAAGTCCAGGTGCTGGCGCTCTTCGTCAGGGGCCTGAGCCGGAAAGAAATCTCCAAAGAACTCAACATCAACGAAAAAACCGTCAGTACGTATCGCGCAAGACTCCTGCACAAGCTCGGCGTCAAAAATCTCGTCGAACTGATCCGCTACGCGGTCGAAGAAGGCCTGGTCGACTGAACCATCAACCGATAGAACAAGTCGGCCAACGGCTCGAGGTTGACACAGTCCGCCTCGTTGTAACGGAGCAGCAGCGCTCTCGCCGCTTCGTCGCGCGAATGCCGCCACCGGTTCCAGGAACGGACGGCATCGTTGCCGCACATGCCATTCAGCGCCTCAGGACGAACGATGCCCACCTGCCGTTCGACGGCCTTGAGTCCGCCGCGGTATCCCAGCCGCCGCCCAAGAAGACACAGGTCCACATGCGGCTGGTCCAGCGGCAAATCGGGATACTGGCCGAGCAACATCGGCAGATCAAAGGTCGTGCCGCTGAATGTGACGAGCAAATCGTATTGACGCAGTACCTCCCCCAGCCGACGACCGTCTAAGGATTCGCCGCGGACGAAGGACGTCATCCGTCCGTGACCGTAGAGTCCCACCACCGTGATGCAACCGAACGAGTCGGTCTCGATATCGAGATAGGCCGTCCGTGGACGCAGCCATTCATAGAGCCGCCAGTGGTCGCGCGGAGGAACGATGACCCCGAAGTAGCGGGAGTCGTCTTCGGCATACTGTTCGATCGCCTTGGCCACCTGTGCGTCGTAGCGCGCCTTCCGGGCAGGACCAATCCGGTCAACCGACCGCGTCGAGAGAAAATCCGGCCACGTCAAGAGGCCCTGACGCCAGAAACGGCGTTCAGTCGTCGAGCCGACTCCGGGCAAAAAACAAAACGACGACTCAATCATGCCGGTGCGCTCATCATGATCTAGAGCGGACGAACACCTCTTCGGACTCTGCAGCCAAGGCTATTTGGGTAACTTCGGCATGGTCACTTTGATCGGGGCGCCAGTGAGAGCTTTCATGAACTCGAGAAGATCCGCTTTCTCTTCAGGCGACAAACCCAGCGGTTTCATCAAGGGACTTACGTTGGGATTGTCTGCTCCGCCCGAGTCAAAAAAGTCGATCACTTCCTCGAGGGTCTTGAACACGCCGTCGTGCATGTAGGGGGCCGTCTCGACGATGCTTCGCAAGGTCGGCGTCTTGAAGGCACCCTTGTCTTTTTGTGCTCTCGTCACAAGAAATCGGCCGAGATCCTCCTTGAGGGGTCCGACCTGGGGCACGCCCAGGTTATGGAATTTGTTGTCTGTGAAGTTCGGACCGTTATGACAGAGAATGCAGCGGGCCTTGCCTCGGAACAGCTCCAACCCCCGGACGGCTGCGTCGTTCATCGCGCCGGTTTCTCCCATCACATGCTTGTCGAAGGCGCTGTTTTGGGACACGATCGTGCGTTCGAAGGCGGCAATCGCTTCGGCAATGTGCTGCAAACTTGCCACTCCCCCGAAGATCAATTGAAATTGTTTTTGATAGCCTGCAATCTTGGCAATCTTCGGAACCACGGTCTCGTGCATTTCAGCCATTTCGATGGGATTGTGGATAGGGCCGATCGCCTGCTCTTCCAGCGATCCCGCGCGACCATCCCAGAATTGCAGAGGAATGAAGCCGGTATTGTAGACGGTGGGCGCCTGCCGGCCGCCGGCAGTCCCGAAGGCCCCAATGGAGAATTGACGGGCATCGGCGAAACCGGTGCCAGGGTTGTGACAAAAGGCACAGGACACTGAATTATTCTTGGACAGGCGCGTCTCGAAGTAGAGCTGCTTCCCCAATTCGACTTTCTGCGCATAACTCAAGTTGGTGGGAGGAGTCGGCACTTGCGTCGGCATCGGGCCAATGTCCGGCACCGTTATCCCGTCCATGGTCACGGTGCCATGCGGGGCATAGCTTGAGGGGGCCGACAGTGCGGCGGGCAAGTTGGTCGCGAGCCAGGTCATCACGACGAATGCGACCCCCATGAACCTCACTACGATCCCAAAATGACCAAATGTCCGTCTCATATCTCCTCCTCAGGTTATGCTGTAAGCGTGGAAAGACCCCTGGCGTACCCTGTTTACCACGGTGGCCTGGCGACGGGAAATACCATATAAGGCATTGATTCAATAGGGTATTTCAATATGAAGGGTGAAAGCCATTTATGGTAGGCTATCTCGGTACCTGATAGATCCAGGGGGCCTTTCATGCGGATTCCATCTCGCGTCGTCTTACCGTTCGGTTACCGGATCTCCGTCCGTCAGCTTTCTGATAGCGAGATGGACCGCCGTGATCCCAACGCTGATGGCATTTGGGACGACGAGTTGAAGACGATCTACTTGCGGAAAAGGCTTCCGGTCACCCGGCGCCGGTACATCCTCGCCCATGAACTCGGCCATGCCTGGCTGGACTGGCAGCACCGGCATCTCGACAACGGCAAAGCCAAGACATAACGGGATCCCTTTTCCCCTCTTAGTGCTTCGCGCTGTTCGCGAGCGTGGTAATGACCTTCCATTCCGCTTCGCTGACCGGTTGCACGGAGAGTCGCGATCCTTTCCGCAGGAGCACCATCCCCTTAAGTTTCGGCTCTTGCCTGAGCTGATCGAGCGGCAAGTTCAGGGGAAACTTTTCCCGATACTTCAAATCAACCATGTCCCACCGAGGCCGATCCGCCTCGCTCGCCGGATCAAAGTGGTCGCTTCGCTTGTCGAATTGCGTATCGTCGGCATAGGCCGTTCTGACGACCTCCGCGCTGCCGACCACGGCGGGCGGATCCGCATTACTGTGATAAAACAGCACACGGTCGCCGACGGCCATCTCTCGCATGAAATTTCTGGCTTGATAATTTCGGACGCCGTCCCAACAAGTGGTCTGCCGAAAAGCACGGGCCAGATCGTCGATCGAAAAGACTTCCGGCTCTGATTTGACGAGCCAGTACCGCCGTCGCTGCGTCATGAACTCTTCCCCGCACGAACCACGGCCTTGCGCTTTTCCTTTCTATCGGTATGCTACCGCCTCAGCCATTCCGTTTGTCATCAAGGCGCCTGCCGACGTATCGTCATAGCGACGGTCCAAGCCGTCGTGAAAACCGGAATGGTTTCTGGCCGGTGGAATGATCGCTCGGGTGGGTTGATGAAAGGAATGAAATCATGAGGCCTCCGGCATGGAACTGACGCCATTCTTGTATGGAGTCTACAAGCTCGTCAAGTACGCGCTGTACCCGCTGACATGGGTGCTGCTGGTTATGATGCTGACCACCCTGTGGCTGTGGCTGCCCGTGACGGCCGAAAGGCTTCGACGCGCAAGGATAGGTGCGGTCACAGGACTTGCTCTGTTGCTCGCAATTTCGAGCCCGCTCGTGGCTCGCCCGCTTCTAGGCAGCCTCGAGGCCTGGCACTCGCAGCCGCCGCCATTGATGGATGAACCGTATGATGCGATCGTTGTCTTAGGAGGCGGCGTACTCGAACCGGGCACATTGCGGCCGAGTGCGGACTTATCATCGTACTCGAAAAACCGAGTGACCTGTGGCGTGGACCTTTACGAGCAAGGTTATGCGCCGAAGCTTGTGTTCTCCGGCGGCAACGGACATGCCTTTAAGGACGGAATGAAGGACGCTCAGGAAATGAAACGTTGGGCGGAACGGCTAGGCATATCGAAGGATGTCATCGTCATGGAAGACCTATCGCGAACCACCTACGAGAATGCCGCCGAAACCAAGCGCCTCTTGGGTCCGGCCTCTATTGTATTGGTCACGTCGGCCAGCCACCTCCCGAGAGCCACGGCCCTGTTTCGCAACCAAGGCTTCCAGGTGACGCCGATGCCTTGCGACTTTTTCGTTCAGAACCGTCCGGAAGATACGCTCCAGCGGCTCGATCCCTTCGATATCCTCCCGAACGACCGTGCGATCGAGCAGACGACGGGAGCGGTCACGGAATGGGCGGGGATGGCGATTTATTGGCTGACGGGAAAACTGTAGCCGTTATCACGGAAGAGGGAACCGTCACGGCCTGACCGTCGACTGGGCGACCGCCAATCGATAGAGCCCCCCTTTATGGTCGACGAGATACACTTCGCCCCCTTCGTCCTCGCCGAAGGAAGAAATCCGCAACCCGGTCTGCAACAGTACACGGGGCGCCGTCGAGTGTTTCCGGTTTGGGCTCGCCGAGAGAACGAACAGTTCTCCGCTGCAGTAATCGCCGAACACGTACAAGCCTCGCAAAGCCGGAACCGACGCTCCTCGATACACGTACCCGCCCGTGATGGAACAGCGGCCCTGTTCATGGCCGTACTCAGCGATGGGAAACGTCAACCCGTCAGGGCTGCAGCCTTCTTCGGGGTTATAACAATGCGTCCCTTCCATGATGCGCCACCCGTAGTTCCCGCTGGCGACCACCAGATCGATTTCTTCCCACTTATAC
>JBKPKC010000074.1:0-3776 GCA_046765595.1 Nitrospirota bacterium | reverse complement strand
AGTGTCCGTTCAAGAAGCCGATGTACCGGGGCACGACCCGGGTGTCGGAGAAGTGCATTGCCTGCTATCCGCGGATCGAGGGCAAGGATCCGCTGACGGGCGGCGAGCCGATGGAAACGCGCTGTATGGCGGCCTGCGTCGGGAAGATCCGCATGCAGAGCTTGGTGCGCATCGGCGAAGACGGTCTGTGGGCGGAGGACCGGTGGCACCCCCTGTACTACACCATTCGGGTGGAACAGGTGGCGCTGCCTCTCTATCCGCAGTGGGGCACCGAGCCCAACGGCTTCTACATTCCGCCTCGGCACAGCCCGCGCGGCTATGCTCGGCAGATGTTTGGCCCGGGCGTCGACAATGCGATCGAGAAGTATCTCGTACCCAGCCGCGAACTGTTGGCGGTCCTCCAGCTCTGGAGAGCCAGCCAGCAGATCGTCTTCCGGTACGACGTCATTCCAGGTCCCAAAGTGTTCGAAACCCAGATCCACGGGAAGCGGTTCGAGATGTACAACGACACCGTGCTGGGCTTCAACAAGTCGGGCAAGGAAGTGGCGCGTATTCAGGTCGAAGAGCCGATCTACGTTCGGCCGGCCGAGCGGGTGAACTGGCTGTAATCTTCAGCTAGGATCGCTTCACGGAGGGGCGAGGCTTCGAAAGGAGCCTCGCCTCTCTGTTTTTGAGCCATAACTATAAAGAATGGCTACTTGAGGAGTTATCCGCTCGCCTCAATAGATAGGCGAACAGCACGAGCAAGCTCTGTTTGGACCTTGCCCCTTCTGTTTGACCGGTCTTTTGCCCCAGGCAGTATGCTGCTTCTGCGCGCTTGACGGGATAGGGGGGGTTCAGTAGAGTTGTTGACTGTTGTGATAGTTCGCCGTGGTTTCATGGCCTTCCATGAGGTGCGGGCAGCGTGACCTCCGGTCAAGACCCATCAATCCCATTTGCGGCGCAGGCCATACCGTTCGATGAATTCCTGGCCGTAGGCAAACTTCCTGAAGGGTACCTGACGAGTGAATATGTGGCGCAGCAATTCGTCGAGCGCCTCGTTCACTACATACTGAGCGTGCCTTCCGGCAGCTATACCATGGCTCAGCTTAGCCACCTCTTGGAGCAGTTGGATCCCCGGGCGCAGGTCTTTTTCTTCAAGCGCTTAAAGGAGACCAGTCCGGACAGCCTGAAGGATTTCGCGCCGCTTTATTATGGTTTTATGAATGAATTCCACTCTCTTCTTTTTACCTGAGGCGCAAATTTCCCCTTGTCGCACCCCCATTCTCATGTATAATTGGATACTCGTCTATCGTTCTGAATATAAAGGAGTTCTATGAATTCGACTCTTCAGCGCGCCGTCACCAGCTTCTATAACCTCGTCTATGAAGCCCAGACGTTTGCCACGACCATGGCACGGATCGATACGGCCGAGCAGGAACATTATGCCGGCAGAATCGAAGGCCTCAATTGGGTCTTGGATCGGTGCCAAGAACTTGAGGACATGGATGCCAACTTGACGCCGTCATCGCTTCAGCGCGTCCTGACGGAGGTCAAATCGGACCTTGATCACGAGTTATCGGTTCAGCGGCGTGAAAAAGGCCGCCGAGCCGACGGTCGTGAGGAGGCGTTGAACTTCGTGGCGGATTACCTGTCCAGCCTGATTACCGCGACGGAAATCGAATCAGCCAAGACCCCTGCCGCCTAAATTTCCGTCCTGCTGGGCTTCTTCCCTCCCGTCCGGAGTCGATTCACGTGGTGCGTGAGTGGATCATTTTTGCTCTCTGTTTGGGCGTCGGTGGACACGTCGCCCTGGGCGTGATGCTCCACGCGCCCGACCTTTGGCCTTGGAGCACGGCGGGATTCTATGGTTTGGTCAGCGGACTGGCCATTTATGCGGTCGTCCAGGGGGCTCGAGTACTATGGAGGCTGTATCGAAATTCTCGGCCAAGAGACCACCGGCCTTCCTCTGACACCTCTTGGTAGGGTCGACGCGGCGCGGCATTGACCGCGAGAATCCGCTCCCCTATATTCATGGATATGCCACTACCACCCCGAAAATCAGGCAGCCCTGGTTGGCCGTCCGGGATGCCTGCCAGACCGGCACGAGCACGCGCCGACCAAGAGGACCAGTTCCGGGCGCTCAACGCCTCATTGCTGTATTGCCCCCGCTGTCGAGTCGCCACCCCCACCAGGGAGCGCCTGCTTCTCGTCCTTCCGACCGGTAATTTGTACGAATATCTCTGCCAACAGTGTGGAACCTCGACCGGCTCCAAGACCGAGCAAGAACGTCACGGCATGTTGCGGCCGTAAGCCGCACCGCACCGTCGCGAGAAGACTGTGAGGGAAGACTAGAGGACCTGGTCGAGAGGAATTCCCTCTTCGATCAGCATGACCGGAATGTCTTCACGGATCGGATAAAGAATCTTCCGGTCCGACCTGATCAGCCCGCCGTCAAGCAGCTCCGTGACCGGTTTTTGCGCCTTATTCTTGAGCACGCCGCGGCTGACGGCGTCGTTCATCTTGCCGATCAGCGCCTCGTCGGCCAAGGTGACGTCGAGCTTGGTTTCAGGGCAACAGAGGATGGCCAGTAGATTCTTGTCGACTTGCACCGGACGTTTTCCGCTCGGTTGCTCCGCCATGGGGTCCTCACATCGATTGAAGGGGCTGAATAAGTGGCGACAGAATAAAGCACCGTCGTTCCTGGATCAAGACCATGTCCTTCATCCAAATCCGACACCGATTCTGTTACACTAGGGTGACGGTTCTGGCCGTCGGAACCACGCATCATGCGGACGCTGTCACGCTATTTTTTGACCGGTCTGTTAGTCCTCGTGCCGACGTGGGCGACCTTTCTCATCCTTTCCGCACTGCTGACTGCGGTCAACCGCGCCATTTCCGAATTCCTTGGTCAGGTTGGCGTCATCGCGACGCCGTTCATCGGAATTCTTCTGTTTGTGCTCTTGGTCCTGGCGGCCGGCGCCTTCGGCACCCACCTGCTGGGGAGTCGCATCATTGCGGCGGTCGAACGATGGATCACGCAGATTCCTCTCGTCCGGAGCATCTATCTCACCATTAAAGGCATGACGGATCTTTTTCAGTTTCGCTCGCGGTTCGGCCGCAGCACCGTGATCGCCTTTCCCTTTCCTCGGGACGGGGTCTGGGCTCTGGGATTCGTGATGGGTCCGGCGCCCCTGGCCGCTCAAATCGATCCTGCCTCAACGCTGCTGATGGTCTTCGTCCCGACTGCCATTCACCCCTTTACCGGCTACCTTGCCTTTGTTCCGCAGCCGCAGGTCCGCCCTCTCAATCTCCTGCCGGAAGACGCCATGAAAATGGAATTCTCCGCCGGCTTCTATAAACCCGCAGAGGGTTGGCTCGGATCTCCAAGGACGACGGCGTAGCAGAATGGATCCCGCGCAGGAGCTGACCGTACGACCAGCCGGCATCGACGATGTGGATGCCATCGTTCGCTTCAGTGCAGCCATGGCCTGGGAAACGGAGCAACGGCGGCTCGACCAAGCGATTCTCCGGGAAGGCACTCTCTCGTTGCTCCGTACGCCGTCTCTGGGCTTTTTCATGGTGGCGGAGGCGAAAACAGATGGACGGTCGGTCGTCGTCGGTCAACTCATGATCACGTATGAATGGAGCGACTGGCGCAACGGCAGCTTTTGGTGGATTCAAAGCGTCTATGTCGACTCCGCCTGGCGCCGGCAAGGCGTCTTCCGCCGCATGCACGAGACGGTCCTGACGGCGGCCAAGGCCGCTCCGGACGCCTGCGGCGTGCGGCTCTATGT
>JBKPKC010000073.1:0-5634 GCA_046765595.1 Nitrospirota bacterium | reverse complement strand
GCGTCAGATGTGTATAAGAGACAGGTGTTGTCCTGGGACGGCATGGATCATACAAAGGAGCCGGCGGAAGCCGGAACCTATCACTTCGAGCTGCGTGCCAAGCTGTTATCCAACGGCGACAAGGGCCCGCGCACCCTCATGGTCTCCTGGCCGAAGCGGGGAACGCTGGAAGTGAAATGAGCGGGGAATGGTCATTGGTCAATCGTCAAAGGGACTGGACAAGCACTGCACGTTTTCATTGACCGTCGACCAATCACTTGGATCGTAGCGCATTGATCCGGTGCGCAAGGCATCCGGCACCGAATCCATTGTCGATGTTCATGACACCCACGCCGGCAGCGCAAGAATTCAACATGGTCAAGAGCGCCGCGAGACCGTTGAAGCTCGCCCCATAGCCTCGGCTTGTCGGCACCGCCACGACCGGGCACTCCACCAATCCGCCGACCACGCTCGGCAACACGCCGTCCATACCGGCCACCACGACAACGACACGGGCCTGGAGGAGCTGTGTATGGCGTCCCAACAATCGGTGAAGGCCCGCCACCCCGACGTCGTACAGCGTCTCGACGCGGCTCCCCATCACTTCCGCGGTGATCCGTGCTTCCTCGGCCACCGGGACATCGGACGTGCCGGCGGTAATGACCAGCACACGCCCCTCGAGCCGGCGCTTGAGATCACGAACGGCCACGATGCGGGCGGGCTCATGATAGACCGCCCGACGGTTGATTCGTTTGATGAGTGCCGCGACCTGCGGCGTCGCCCGCGTCGCCAGAAAGGGCCGGTGGTGTTTCAGCAGGGATGCGGCGATGCCGCGTATCTGCATGGGCGTCTTCCCTTCGCACAGGATCACTTCCGGGAAGCCTTGGCGCAGCGCACGATGATGATCGAGCGAGGCAAACCCAAGATCTTCGAACGGCAACGCGCGAAGCTGCTCCAGCGCCGCCTCGATGGTGGTCTTCCCGCGCCGCACGTCGGTGAGCAGCCGCTCGAGGCGTTCACGGTTCATGGCCGGCCCTTTTCCGGTTTGGCGACCCGTTCCATCAGGTCGCTAACGGCCTTGCGGCAGGACTTCCCTTCGAACAGCACGGCGTTGACCTCGCGGACGATCGGCATTTCCACGCCGTGCCGGAGCGCGAGGCCAGCGGCTGCCCGGCTCGTGCGTACGCCCTCTGCCACCGCCTGCATGCTGCTCAGAATGGTCTCGAGTTTCTCGCCCTGACCCAGACGAACGCCGACGTGATGGTTGCGGCTCAGGGCGCCCGTGCAGGTGAGCACGAGATCGCCGACACCCGACAAGCCATAGAAGGTTCTGGGATCGGCCCCCATCGCCGTGCCCAAACGCACCATCTCAGCCAGTCCTCGCGTGATCATGGCGGCCCGCGTGTTGTGTCCCAAGCCCAGCCCATCGACGACGCCGGCGGCAAGCGCCATCACGTTTTTGATCGCCCCCCCCAATTGCACGCCGATGACGTCGCTGTCTGCATAGATGCGGAGCGTCGGCGTCATGAACGCCGTTTGGAAGGCTTCGACCAGCGCCGGATTGGTCCCTGCCAGACACAAGGCCGTAGGCTGTCCCTGGCTGACCTCCATCGCGAAACTGGGTCCGGACAGTACCATCAACCCGTCATGCATGGCGGGAGGCAGCACATCGCCGATGACTTGCGTTAGGAGTTTGAAGGTATCCTCTTCGACGCCTTTCGTCGCGCTCACGATGGGAAGCGGGCGGGAGAGCACGGAAGAGAGCTGGTGGAGCACGGGACGCGCCACATGGGAAGGCACCACGAACAGGAGCCCGTCGCACTGCTCTACGGCTTCGGCCAGGACGTTCGTCACCTGGAGCGAACCGGGAAGCGTCACGCCCGGCAGAAACAATTGGTTTTCATGCTTCGACAAAATCGAGTCGAGCACTTGCCGCTCATAGGCCCAGAGCGTGATGACGAGCCCTTTTTCCGCAAGATGCTTGGCGAGCGCCGTTCCCCAGGCTCCGGCACCGATGACGGCGATTCGTTGGATGGGCGGCATCGTTCTGGATGAGGGGTTACACGTGGATGGGATGGTATCGGGTCCGTCTGCGTCCAATCGAGCGGGCGGATTATAGGTAGGCCTCCTTTCGTCTGTCAACGAACGGCGCTGTCAGGGATTGTACAAGGCCGACTGGTCTGGATGACACGGACCGTCGATTCCTCTCAAGGAAGTCGCGGTTTAAGCGGGCTTTTCACCGCTCTTCCTGGCACATCGTTTGCTCTGCGACTTCAGGATTTCACAAATTGCTTCGCGCCTGCGCACATGACCGATAGGATGGCGTAGGCATTCCCGTCGGCGACGATTTGGACTATGCATAGACTGCAAAGAATGACGGTGTTCGTAGCCACTCTGATGCTCATTGTGATGGGCGCCTGGCGGCCAACGACTGTGCTGGCCGAATCGTATGTCGGAGGAAAGTTCGGCGTCACATTTCCGCAAAGCCTCAGCGGGGGCGTCACGACACAGAACGGCATCGGCGGTCTTGATATTTCCGATCAGGCGCTGAAAAGCTCGATCAACGTCGGCGCCAAGCTGGGACACTATTTCTCGCGCGCCAAGTGGTTGGGAATTGAGACTGGCGTCTCATACACGACGCCGCATATTAAGGAAGGTACGGTCACATTTTCTGGACCAGGAGGCTCACTGACCTCCCCGACTCTTTCCGGCGTGCATCAACGGTTAATCATCTGGAACGTGGCGAGCTTAATGTTGCGGTATCCGGGCAATCGTCTCCAACCGTATATTGGCGTCGGTCCGGCACTCTTCTTCGGCAGCCTCAAAGGACCGACCGCTCCGCCGGGGCAATCGGCCACCTCCGTAGGCTTCGAGGCCCAAGCCGGTGTCCGCTATTTCCTGACGCGCCGTTGGGCCCTGTTCGGAGAGGGCACCTATGACCGGGCGAAACTGTCATACAGCTCCAACGACAACGATCCTAACGCCGATCCGTTTGGTTTCCGCGCCACCTACAGCGCCTTCACGTTGAATCTTGGCGTCAGTTATCATTTCTAGCGGACCCCCTGTCGTCACGCTCTAGCAAAAAGCTCCAGGTCCGTGTAGCCTGGACAGGGTATGAAGCCCTGCCCGAATTGCCGGCGAGAGCTGCCGGAAATTTACCGGTTCTGCACCGAATGCGGCAGCGCCCTCGGCGGCTCTCCTGCCCCCAATTATCGCAAGCACGTCCTCTTTGCGGAAGCGCTCAACAGCCAGGTGCTTTACGGCATGGTGGCAGTCCTCGTCCTGGCTCTGCTGTTTCCACCGTGGGAAACGCCGCCCACACAGGCGCCGGAATTCCTGGGCCTGCATTTTATCCTCGCGCCGCCCAGTCCCGATGCCGTCGTCAGCCGGCTGCTGATAACCATCGAGTTGGTGACGATCGCCATCGCCGGTCTCTACGGCGCATTCCTGCTGAGGAACAAGTCCTAGTCTTCCAGCCGCCATTGACCGTTGACCGATGACTGGTTCGGCTAGTCCAGCGCCAAGGTGAGGCACTTCGCCGACCCTCCAGATTTCATGAACTCGTCCAACGGAACGGCGTACGGCTGATAGCCCCGGCGTTCCAGCCATGTCATCGTCTCAGGGCACCCGGCCGGCAGCACGACGTGCTTTTCCACGCAGACGGCGTTACAGGCAAATTTCAGCGCTTCGGGCTCAGGCACCGCCAGCCGTCGGGCGGCAGGGATCCGTTCCGCGATCGTGGACTGGGCGTAGTGATCGAAGGCGCCCGGGTAATACAGCAGTTCTCCTCCGCTCAACGGACAGAAGCAGGTGTCGAGGTGGTAGAATCGGCCGTCCACCAATTCGACCGGCAAAATTTCTTGCTCAAACATCTCGCTGAGAAGTGGAAAAGCGCGGATCTCTGACCGTTGGCGGTAGCCGCCGAACCAACTGTCCGGGAACCCAAGGAGATCGCCGGCGCCTTCGAAGTACATGTCGGGTTCAAGCATTAGAATGTCGTACCCATGATCCCGGAACCAGCCTTCGAAATGCGCTTCCTCGCGCTGGCGTTCGGGGTAGCGGAAACGGCTGGGGACGGCCTTGCGTCCGACTACGATCCCGGCATTCGCCGTGAAAACCAGATCGGGAAGCCCCGGAACGGGCGTCATCCGCTCGAGCACGGCGCCCACATTTCGTTCGAGGACCTCCATCAGGCGGTGCCATTGCCGTACGGCGATCTGTGGATCCACCACGTTGACCCGCCGCATCCAGGGATTGATTTCGTAGTCGATGCGGAAGTGATCAGGCGGGCACACCAGCAACCGGCTCATCGCTCATCCTCGGGAACCCATCCAACAATCGTCTTCTACTGCGGCATTCGATATGCCGCCATCTGCTTCGTTCTCGGCATGACACACCCCCCGTACTGCAAAGACGACGCGTCGGCTTTCTCATGCCTGCGGCCTCGCATCTGGCCGCAACTCGTGCCCCGCGGCGAAGTGGCTCATGCGTGGGCTCCCAGTTCTCTCGCGAGATCGCGCAAGAACGAGGCGGCATCCATGACGAGCCCTACGGCTTGAAAACTACCGCGGTCTGCCAGCTTTGTCGGCACGGCGGGATTGACATCCACGCACACGGTCGGGATCGTCGCAGGCAATAGATTTCCGGTCGCCACCGCGTGAAGCGTCGACGCGACCAGCAGCGCGAGGCCCACGCCGGGAATGGCCGCCCGCATCGCGGCTTGCGCCTCGACGGAATCGGTGATGACGCCCGGCAGCGGTCCATCGTCCCGGATCGTGCCTGCCATCACGATCTGAACTCCACGTCGGATGCATGACGCCATGATTCCCTGCTTGATCACGCCGCTTTCGACCGCCTTTTCAATGCTGCCGATCCCCCGTATGCGATTGATGGTTCGCAGGTGATGCTCGTGGCCGTGGGGCACGACTCTGCCGGCCGAAAACCCATACCCCAACGACGTACCGTAGAGATCGGCCTCCATGTCGTGCGCCGCCAGGGCATTTCCGCAGAACAAGACGTGAACGAACCCTTCGTCGACGAGCCATGTGAGCGCCTCGCGTCCTCCCGCATGAATGATCACCGGCCCTCCGGCCACCAGCACTTTGCACCCGGATTTGCCCGCCTGATGGCCCTCACGCAATGCCTGCATCCGTTTGGCGACATCGGCCACGATATGTCCGTGGGGCCGCTCAGCCGACACCTGCGACTCCATGAAGCTGAACACGTCCCGTTCCTTCGGCCGTTCGAGCGGTGTCACTCGGATACCGCCACGGCCAATGACGACGGCGTCCCCTTGCCTCACCCCGGCCATCGGCACCGCCCGGGCGCGCGACGCCCTCTGGTCCACCAGGATGCCGAGATCCA
The DNA here is from genome assembly GCA_046765595.1 of Nitrospirota bacterium. Classification (GTDB taxonomy): domain Bacteria; phylum Nitrospirota; class Nitrospiria; order Nitrospirales; family Nitrospiraceae; genus Nitrospira_C. The sequence goes on along the minus strand of JBKPKC010000073.1, from coordinate 291 downwards.
TTTCAATACTGTCCACCTCGATCCATTCCCCTCCAAACCTGATCTGCGTGGGCAAATGAGTGGTCGCGTAGAAATCGTCGGGGAACACGCCGTCGGCCGGAGCGGGCCGCAATTGGCAGTCGGACTCGCCTTCCACCGACGCCCCATGCGGCTGAATGGACCGTAGGATGTCCGTCAACAGGGTCGCTGAACCCGCCTTCACTACGATGCGAGCCCTTGACGATTCATTGCGGGTTTTGCCGATCGAGACCTGCTCCAGATCGAAGGTTCCGCCCATCATCAGGATGGTAT
>JBKPKC010000072.1:0-5742 GCA_046765595.1 Nitrospirota bacterium | reverse complement strand
GATTCCGACACGACAAACCCGAACGATGGATTCGCAATGACGTTAATCCAGGGCCGCGGCGTCCGCAGCCCTTCGCCAAGAATCGTGACGTATTCCCGGCCGTCGTCTGCAAAGCCTCCAAGGCCGTTGAAGAATTCGACGTCCCGTTCAGGCAACTGCACATCCAGACGTGTGCTCCAGCGCCGTGACGGCAGGCGCGGCGGCGGTGCAAGGCGCCTGCGCTGTAGTCGAGCGACCTGTTCTGCCAACGTGCCTCGCCGGCTCAACAAGACGACCCGCGCGATCTGCTGCAGCAGGATTCGATCTTGTGTGGAGAGCAGGTCGGCACGCAGGAGATAAATACTGCCGCGCGCTCCGGCGATGTCGGGCAGAAGGCGCAATCGGCTGCCGCGCACGAGTGCCTCCAAGGAGCCTTGCAGATCCTGCTCGTAGGACGCCAGCTTCTCGTTCAAGATAATCACGTCGGCGGACAATTGCTTCATCCGCCAGTATTCATGCGCCCGCAGCAATTGACGGGCCGTGTCGAGGTCCTCGGCTTTATCGATGCACGCCAGCACGATGGGGAGATCGCCCGAGATGCCATGTGCCCACAACGCCGCTCGCTCCAGTGTACTGTGCCCGAGAACCTCGGAAGAGGGACGCAGCGCGGCATCGGAGTACAGGACCGCATTAGCCAGTCGCTGGAACAGCTGCGCTTCGTCGGGCCCAATACCGAGATGATGCAGTTGGACTTGCGTCTGCGTCCATGCCAGAGACAGGGCACGCTCAAAGACTCTCGGGTCACCATACTTGTCGGCGAGATCCAACACCTGATCGCGGGTGGGGCCGACAATGGTGGAAAACACGACGCGTGCGGTTCCGCCGGGAAGCACCCGGACTGTGCGGCGCAAACTCATCACCGGATCGAGTACAGACCCGACGGTATTCGAGAGCGGCCGCCCATCGATCATCGACACCGCCGTACGGACGTGGTGTCCGCGTCCGAGAAACCGGGCGCGATCAGTTTCATATTGCAGAGGGCCCACAGGCTCCCCCTCGACGACCACCACCTGAGCCACCCACACCGTCGGTTCTTCATCCGATCGCCTGCGGCGAGTGGCGAGCACCGCACCGACCTCCGGCACGAATTCCGTTTGCACAAAGAGATTGCTAAATGCCGGATGAGCCACATCGGCAGCTTGTGGCGCCAGAGACAGCTCGGCATACGAGGTGACCTGCAGATCGCGCGCGCGCGTGCCCATGTTGGTGACGGAGATGCGCCGCACTTCAGCATCATCCTCGGACGACACCACGACCTCGAGCGTCGTGCTCCAGTCGCCGTCCCGCCGGATAATCTCGGCCCGTTCTTCGGAAAGGGACACCTCATAGTCATCGGCCTCAACGCCGCTGGGCTGATAGCCGGCTGACCAGACGGACCCCGTCTGCATGTCGCGCAGGTAAATATACGAACCCCAACAATCCCGAGTCGCATCCTCGCGCCAGCGCGTGACCGCAATATCCCGCCACCGGCTATACCCAGAACCGGCCGCGGTCAGCATGACGGCATACCGTCCGTTCGACAGGAGATGCGTTCGGGGGGTCTCCTCATGCGGCGAGGTAAATCGCCGCACAACCGGCGGAATGAGATCGCGGACTTGCGTCGCGGCAGAGACTTCTTCCGCACGCGGCCGCGTCACGGGGACGTCGCGCGGCGTTCGTTCCTGGAGCAGGAGTTCAGTGGCACGGACCATCGGCTCAGCGTGAAAGCGGCTCCTCATCACCCCATCGTTGAGGACATTCGCGATTGCGACCAACGACATCCCCTGATGATGCGACATATTGGCCCGCACGATGGCAACGTCTTTTCCTTCGGGCACCCGCGTGCCGGTGTAATCCAGTGCCTCATAGAACCCGTACGCTCCCCTTCCCCCGGCCTCGGCGAGTCGCCCGAAGCCTTGCGTGGCCGCGGCAGGATCGACCATGGCTGCGAGCGCGGTGGCATAGGGGGCCACGACAACATCGTCAATGAGACCCCGCTTGAGTCCAAGACCCGGCACTCCGAAACTGGAATACTGGTACGTCAAATCGAGATCCCGCGCGTTATAGGCCGACTCCGAGACTCCCCAGGGCACACCGCGCTCGGCACCATATTGGATCTGCCGATCGACAATCAGCTCGTACGTTCGGCTCAGCAAACTGCCTGCCGGGAACCGCATCACCAGTGCCGGCATGAGGTATTCGAAGATGGAACCCGACCAGGAAATCAGCGCCGACCCATTTCCCACGGGTGTCAGGGCACGGCCCAGGTGAAACCAATGCGATGACGCGATATCCCCCTTGGCAATGGCGATAAAGCTCGCCAGCCTGGCCTCCGACGCCAGCAGGTCGTAACAGTTGGGATCCAGATTGTTTTCGCTCACTCGGTAGCCAATCGACAACAGATTGCGCGTTGGATCGAAGAGAAACTGGAAATCCATGGCGCGCGCCGTCTGCTCCGCTATTCGAGCGATAGCCATGAGACGGCGCATGAGGGCGGTGGCATCCGCGGCGGATTGCCGTATGCCATCAGCCAGCAACGCGATCCTCCCCAAGCTGACCCGGGTCTTCGACGGATGGTTGAGCGAATCCTCCCGCAAGTGATCGAGCGCACGGAGCGCCGCCGCACACCGTTCCGGTGCGGCCGCCAACGTGGGAACAGGATGAAAGAACGGCGCGATGGTCGACCACTCGGGCGCCGGCCCGGATTGACGGTCGAACATGGCGGCGAGGTCTTTCGGACCTAAGCGGACCCACGGAAGCAACAGCTCCACGTCGCGGAGATGGCTCTCAACGCATCTCCGAACCGCATCCGCCCAGAAGCGCAACTCGCCGTCCGGCCCCTCTTCGCGTTCCTGAGCCAGCGCCTGCGCCATGTCCGCGACGGTTTGAGAGGATGCGGTCAACTGGGCAATCCGGGTCGTCCAGCCGGCGGCATCCACCGGCCGAGACAGCAACGACATGGCCAGCAGATCGACCGCCTGGCTGAGCTGCTTCCGCGTGACGGTATGCGTCTGTTGCTGGTCCGGAATAGCGACAAGCGCTTCGCGTAACAACACGATCGCATCCTCTATTCCAACAAACAGATCGCCTTCGAGAGAGGACTGTTGCATCAGCTCACGGCATCCGTTTCCCAATGTCAACAGATGTCCCGCGAGGTTCCCGCTATCGACGGAGGACACATACTTGGGATCCAGCGGATGAAGGGTGCGTGTGTCATACCAATTGTAGAAGTGTCCATGACACAGCTCGAGACGGCTCATAGTGGCCAGCGTGGCTTCCAGCCGTTCGGCTGCCTCGATCGTCCCTAGCCATCCAAGGTCACGCGCGACCAGGGTCGAGAGCAGATACAGTCCGATATTGGTCGGCGAAGTCCGATGGGCCACGACGGGTTTCGGATCTTCTTGAAAGTTATCGGGTGGCAGCGCATGGTCCTCCGCAGACACATATGTTTCAAAAAACCGCCAGGTCCGACGGGCAATTAACCGAAGGGTCCGGGCATCGGCCGGCGACACCGGCCCCGCGCCCGTGAGTTGCGGCGGCAGGCTCACCCATCGCGCCACTGCAGGAGCCGCCACCCAAAGCAGGATGAACGGGGCCGCGGCGGCCCAGGAGTCGTACCCCCCAAACGCGGCCACTCCGCCGGCCGCCAAGAAGGCAAGCACCACACTGCCGGCCATGCGGCGATACATACCTGTCAGGTTGCACGTGTAGGCATCCTCGGCTTGAGCCGCAGTCACCCACTCCAGCATCCGCACCCGGGTGATCACGAGCCGTCCGAACGTACGAAGAATCGCGTCAGTCATGAGCCAGGCCTGATGCGCGAGGAAGGTGACCGTCAAGATAATCTGTGTCGCGGCCAACCTGAGGTCGCTGCCCGCCCCACGAAAATGGGTGCGCAGGTCGACACCGGGCCGGCGGGGATAGAGCCCGAGCACGAAGGACAAGAGCGATGAAATCGCGATCGTGATGAGGATGAACCCGGACCACACAAAGGCAGATCCCTCCGGTAATAGCCACCCGACGATCAAGGTCAGACACGCGGCGGGAGCGGAGAGGGTACGGCGGAGGTTGTCCAGGATCTTCCAACGGCCGATGGCAGGAATCACCACCGCGCGATGCGGCTCAGACCCGGTATGGCCGCGCCCGAGCAACCAGGGCAACAGCTGCCAATCACCGCGCGCCCATCGATGCTGTCTGGCTGCCGCCGCTTCATAATGGGAGGGAAACGCTTCGAACAGTTCGATGTCGGTCGCCAGGGCGGCGCGCGCGAACAGTCCTTCAAAGAGATCGTGACTGAGCATCGCATTGTCAGGCACCTTGTCCGCGAGCGCCGCTTCGAACGCGTCGATCTCGTAAATGCCCTTGCCGGTGTAGGATCCTTCCCGGAACAAATCCTGGTAGACGTCGGACACTGCCGAGGCGTAGGGATCGATCCCGCTGGGGCCGGAAAACGTCTGTTGAAAATACGAGCCTTCCCCGCCGCCGGGAAGCGACGGCGTAATTCGCGGCTGCACGACCCCATAGCCTTCAAGGACACGCCCGGCGAGCGAGTCGAACCGGGGCCGGTTCAGCGGATGGGCCATGGTGCCGATTAACCGGTGCGCGGCTCCCCGCGGCAATCGTGTATCCGCATCCAGTGTGATGACGAACCGGACAGAAGGAATAGACTCGGGCGGCTGTCCGCCGACGGACATGAACGTCGTGCTCGTCGAACCACGCAGAAATTGATTCAGCTCATGCAACTTGCCTCGCTTCCGTTCCCATCCCATCCAGACGTGCTCGGACTCATTCCAGACGCGTCTCCGGTGAAACAGCACGAAGCGCGCCCCACCCCCGGCCGCCGGGCCGTACCGCTTGTTCAGATCCGCGATCCCTTCCCCCGCCGCCGCCAGCAGTTCACCGTCACTCGGAAGACTTTCACTCTGGGCATCTCTCCAGTCTGAGAGCAGGGCAAAACGCAGGTCATCATCGGAATTCGCCAGATAGTGAACTTCCAATCGCTCGACCTGCTCGTCGATGCCCTGTGGGCTCGTCAGTAAGGTGGGCACCACCACAATCGTGCGCAACTCTTTTGAGATGCCGCTCTTCAGTGACATTCGAGGCAACGGCCGCGGCGCAAGAACTGTCATGACCGTGCGATTGATGAGCGCCATCGCGAGATCCGAGGCCGGCACGAGCGCGAGGAGACCGAGGAGCACAAGGCCCGCACCGGTCACACCCGTTTGCTCGGCATACCAGAGCGGCAAAGCCACGCCCATGGCAGTCACCACTGCGAGCGAGCCTAGATAGCCTGGCGCGGAAGCCTGGACATACCAACGGAGGATCTGGCGCTTCCAGGACACCCGGTAGCCCAGTTCGCCCTCGAACGCCCGGCGCCCTTGTGAAATGAGGTAATAGCCGGGATCCATGTGCCGCTCACGCTCCGGCCGTTCACTCACATGCGGCTCACCCGCCGCCCGCCTGGCACGGTCAACAACGCGCGTGGTGACGTCGATTTCAGAAAGACCTGTTCCGCGAGAGAGATCCTCGATGGCGTGGCGATAGGTGTCACGCGTCACAAAGTCCATCTCGGCGTAGCCGGGATCGGTCCGCAGAATCTTGTCGACCGGACTGACGCTCTCGAAAAAGTCCGCCCAATCAAACGCCGAGGTCAACCGCATACTGGTAATGATATTGCGCACGGTGACGCTCATGGCCGCCTGTTGCTGGTGCTCGGCGTGCACG
>JBKPKC010000071.1:0-3458 GCA_046765595.1 Nitrospirota bacterium | reverse complement strand
CTTCCGGCGAGGGCTGTTTCCTGAGAAGTGCGGGCGGCGGCAGAAACGAGGGCAAGTCCGACTTGAACTGGTTGCCCACGATCAGATCGATTCCGGGAATGCTTCGCAGGTGATGCGCTCCCGTCTGAGCGTAACAGCCGGTGACCGCCACGAAAGCATCTGGAGAATGTTTCAGCGTTTTCCGAATGACGTAGCGGCACGTGCGCTCCGCCTCAGCGGTCACTGAGCAGGTATTGACCACCAGGAGATCCGTCGGTTCGCCCCACTCGACGACCGTATACCCGCGCCGCCGCAATTGCGACTCCATGACCGATGTTTCGGCCTGGTTGAGACGGCAGCCCAGGCTATGAAGTGACGCGCGCTTTCTCATGAACCGGAGATTATAGAGAGCTGCTTGCGACAGGGGCAAGTACCGCCTGAGAGAGCGTCAAGGTTGAAGGGCCCCCATGGCCGTGGTAGCATGGCACTCGAACGTCACGCAAGGATTTCCGTGGCAATTCGGTTTCTCATCACATGCGGCGTTCTCTCCCTGAGCCTCCTCGTGGCGCGCCAAGAAACCTCTGCCAAGGATGTGCTGCCCATCGAACCGGACCTCAGCACGCGCATCGACGAGTTGTACGACCATGAAGCCCGCCTCTTTTTACTCTTATATTCGTTGAAAGGCGACGGCCAGGTCGACTATGTGACCGGGCGCATGGTCCAGGAATACGCCCGCAGCAACTTCGGGAATCCGGTCTATCAAACCGAAGTCTACCCGCTCTTCTACTGGTGGAACCACATCATGTGGAACGATCCTGAGCAGGATGGCGTCAACGGCAATGAACGCGTCTATCAGGAAAACGTCGAATTCGACATTACCCGCTACAAGCCCTGCACGTTCAACGGACAGCCCTGCTGAGCGGTCTTCGCGGATCCCGCGACTATGACCGCCGGCTCACCGGAACCAAATTGCCGATTCTCCTAAGCAAGGTCAGCAGTCTGATGCTATCCTGAACGCGTAGAAACGACGCGATCTCATGGCCGCTTCACTTGCACAAATATTGGGAAACAAGCGCATTGCCTTGATGCTGCCTCTGGGGTTCGTCTCCGGACTCCCCTTGGCGCTTACATCGGGGACGCTTCAGGCCTGGCTGACTGTCGCGGGCGTGGATCTTAAAACGATCGGTGTCTTCACGCTGGTCGGTCTTCCATACAGCATGAAATTTCTTTGGGCACCCCTCATGGACCGGATCACTCCTCCATGGTTGGGCCGCCGGCGCGGCTGGATGCTGGTCATGGAAATCGCCGCGGCGGCCGGACTGGCGATGATGGCGCTCGTCGGTACGGACAGCGGCCCTCAATGGCTCGGCATGATTGCTGTCTTAGTCGCATTCATGTCTGCCTCGTTGGACATCGTGTTTGATGCCTACCGCACGGACGTGCTCCTGCCACGAGAGCGGGGATTCGGCGCTGCGGTCTGGGTAAACGGCTATCGTCTGGCCTTGCTGCTGGCGAGCGCTGGAGCATTGGTCATGGCTGATTACATCGGGTGGCGCGGCACATACCTGACACTGGCCGGTCTGATGGCCGCAGGCATCGTAACGATTCTGTTGAGTCCAAATCCTCCCGCAGCGGGGAACGCCCCACAAACGCTCAAGGAAGCGATCGGCCTCCCGCTGCGGGAACTGTTCTCGCGCCCCGGGGTCTTTGGGTTATTGAGTCTTGTGGTTCTCTACAAACTCGGGGACGCTGTCGCAGGATCGCTGCAGACCGCCTTCTTCATCGGCGGGCTGGGCTTTACCGCCGGTGAAGTGGGCTATGTGAAAGGTCTCGGGATTGCCGCTACGCTGATCGGCGCGCTGGCCGGGGGCATGGTCATGGCTAAAACCGGGTTGGCGCGTTCCCTGTTGCTCTTCGGTGTTCTTCAGGCGCTCTCCAATTTGTCCTTCATGGTGCTCGCGTGGATGGGAAAAAGTTACGAGGCGCTTGGAGCGTCGGTCGTGATCGAAAATGTCACGGGAGGGATGGGGACGGCCGCCTTTGTCGCGCTGGTCATGTCTCTGTGCGACCATCGATATACCGCCACCCAGTTCGCATTACTGTCCTCGCTGGAAGCCCTTGGCCGGGTGTTTTCCGGTCGCCCGTCGGCTGAAGTGGTGAGCGTGGTCGGCTGGGGATGGTTCTTTGCCCTCTCATGCCTTCTGGCGTTGCCGGGATGCTGGCTCGTCTGGTACTACCGCGGACAGCTCAATACGGAGGACGCCGAACCTGCTGCCGCTCGGTCCCCCCTCATGAAACCGGCTTGAGACGACGCTGGAGAAACAGCACGAACAGGAGCAGGGTCGGCAAGGGAGCCAAGGCGAACGGCACCAGCCACACCCAGACGTTCTTGCCTCTCATGCGAGTTTGGTCGATCATCCAGACAAACACCCAGACGAGGAGGCCGATGTAATTGAGCGCCATCCACCGCGTGGTGTGGATTTTCAGTCCGCTGGCGCTGTCGGGGGTGCCATGGACGAGAAACGCCCCTAAGAGGATCACGAATAGTGCCAAGAGCGCCGCGACGAGCTTTTTGCTCCATACGAACATGAAAGAGTCCTCCGGCAGCAAGGTGCACAGCAGTCAAATGTCGGCGGTAGGCTAAAGATGCCCTCGGTATTTGTCAAAGGGCCGTCGTCGTGACCGTGTTGCAGCTGATCATCGCGATCGTTGTCTTGAGTGCGAGCATCGGGCTCGTCCTCTCCAATCCGACAATGGACGATTACTTGCTGTTCGTCGAGACCGAACTTGGAAAGGCGATGGACCGCAGCGACCAGAGCGCTTCGACACGCGAGCAGGCGATGCTGAAATCGATCTTCCGCTCCCATAGTCATGAGCTGATGAATACGGCCGTTCGCCCGCATACCATCCGGCGCAATTGGGGACTGATGAGTCTCTATGAAACCTCCATGCTCGACTCACGCATCGTCGTTGTCGGTGTCGCCGGTTACTTTATTCCACTTAGGGGAATCAATGAGGACATCGTTCGGTTCGGTCGTCTAGCCTTTTAAAAAACGACGCCGGCGGTTCTCCACAGCTGTGGATAACCTGTCTTTTTTCCCTCCAAATCCGCCTACACCAATGCCTCCCTCCTATCCACAGGCTTTCCTCTGTTTCCACAGAGAAGCCACAATATTTGGTATTGACAATTCCACCCAATAGCTATATGTAGTCATCCCCGTGACGGCGGGGCGCATTCACAGAGCATTTTCCGCCGTACCGAGTGCCTTGGCGATGACACTGTTGGGGGCCACAAGCCCTAGATGGTGCTGGGTCTAAAGGCGGCTGCAATTAGCTCGGAAATCCAGGGAGGAGCCATCGTGAGAATAGAACGGCGATTCACACGTTCCGGACAGAGTCCCTATGAAGGGTTGAAGTTCGTGCAACGCTCATCGGAGATACGCAATCCTGATGGATCGACCGTCTTCAAATTGGACGAA
>JBKPKC010000070.1:0-4857 GCA_046765595.1 Nitrospirota bacterium | reverse complement strand
TGCGGTGCGTCGGAGACATCTGCCGCTATTGGCTGACGAGAAATCGAACGCCTTATTGGATCGAAACCACATGCTGACCAGGGCCGCCCTGAAAAATCCTTACGCGGTGTTCGCCCTGTGCATGATTGCGCTGGTCCTCGGCGCGGTCTCGTACAAGAAAATGCGAGTCGACATCTTTCCGGAGATCAGGATTCCATCGATTCTGGTCACTACCTTCTACCGCGGTCTCAGCCCGAGCGAAATGGAAGGCGCGATTACCCTCCGTATGGAGCAACGGTTCGTCGAAGCCAGCTATGTGGAGCATATCGAGTCGCAGTCCCTGGCCGGAATGAGCTACATCAAGGTCTTCTTTCAGCCGGAATACGGGATCGATGCCGCCCAGTCGGAGTTGACGAGCCTGGCGTACAGCATCATTCGTCTCCTGCCGCCAGGCGTCTATCCGCCCTCCGTTTATAAGTTCGGCGTCGCGAGCCTGCCGGTGGGCTTCCTCTCGATCAACAGCGAGAGCCTTGGCCCGAAAGAGATTCGCGATCTGGCCTATTTTACGATTCGCAATCAGATCGCCAGCATTCCCGGCATCTCGTTCGGCCCGCCGCTCGGAGGCAAAGTCAGGCAGATTACGGTCTTCATGGACCAGCCGCGGATGCTGGCCCGCGGCATTTCCCCGTCGGATGTCGTCAAGGCGATCAATGCACAGAGTGCGATTATTCCTGCCGGCGACATCAAGATCGGCGATCTGGATTACTACGTCTATTCGAATAGCCTTATCGACGTGGTCGACAAGATCAACGACATTCCGATCAAGGTCGTCAACGGCACGCCCATCCTCGTCCGCGACATCGGGACAGCAGCCGACAGCGCCGCCATTCAAACGTCGATTGTGCGGGTGAACGGGCATGAAGCCACCTACCTGCCGATCACCAGACAGGAAGGAGCCAATACGCTCGAAGTGACGGATGGCGTCCGGGCCAAGCTTCACAAGTTGACAGAGATCCCGGCGGGAACCACCGTCAAATTCATTTACGATCAATCGCTGTACATCCGGCAGGCCATCGCGAATCTTCAGAAGGAGGGGTTGCTGGGCGCCGCACTGGCCGGCTTGATGATCTTTCTATTTTTGCGGAGCCTCAAGGCGGCGCTTGTCGTGGGCCTGGCCATTCCTCTTTTATTGACCGCGGCGCTGGTCGCGCTCTTTCTCAGCGGCCAAAGCGTCAACATCATGACGTTGGGAGGACTGGCCCTCGTCATCGGAACGCTCCTCGACAACAACATCGTCGTCCAGGAGAATCTGCATCGGCATCTGGAAATGGGCAAAGACGGTCGCTCGGCCGCCGAAGACAGCGCGACCGAACTGACTCTCCCCATTTTTGTCGCCACGATCTGCATCTTGATCGTCTATCTGCCGATCATCTTCTTCGCCGGCATCGTCAAGTACCTCTTCGTGCCGCTGGCGCTGACCGTTGCGTTTGCGATGCTCGCGGATTATGTGGTTTCCATGACGGTCACTCCGGTCGTGCTCGCACGCCTCTACTCAGGCGGGCATAGGAACGGGTCTGACGAGGAAGGCTCGGCGGCCGAGGGCTGGTTCAGATTCGTCCTTGCAGGGTATGAGAACATTCTGAAGGTGGGACTCCGCTTCAAATCTGCGGTGCTTGTCCTCGCAGTGATCGCCCTGGTCGTCACGGGTGCCCTGCTGCTGCCCCGCCTGCATACCGAATTCTTTCCCAGGGTCGATGCAGGAAATTTCACCATGATGATCAGTGCTCCGGAGGGATCCCGCATCGAGAAAACGACGGCCATTGTCGCCGACATCGAGCGGCTGATCCAGGACACGATTCCGAAGCAGGAACTGGAGGAAGTGGTGTCCAACACCGGCCTCTATTTCGGCGATGCCGCCCGCTTCGCGCCCAACACCGGCAATCATACGGCTTTCGTACTGGTCAACCTCACCACCGGGCATACCGGCAGCACGAACGACTACATCGAGGTGTTGCGCGAGAAGACGCGGAAGTCGCTTCCAGGCGTGGAAATTAGCTTTCAGACCGGCGGCATCATCAGCGACGTCCTGAATTTCGGCTTACGGGCCCCGATCGACATCCAAGTCAAAGGACCGAGCCTCGATCTCATCCGGCCGGTGGCCGAACACATCCGACAGCAGGTGGCGCAAGTCGCCAATACCACCGACGTGCGCATCAAACAAGGGAAGAGCTATCCCGAACTCCATGTGAATGTCGATCGGACCAAGGCCGCCTACTATGGGCTGACTCAGGACCGCGTCATTGTGGATGTAATCACCGGCATCAGCTCGAATCTGGCGCTCTCGCCCAATTATTGGCTCGATCCCAAAACTGCCAACGGCTATTTCCTGCTCGCGCAATATCCCGAACAATCGCTCACCAGGACGGAGGATTTGCTCAACATCCCCGTGATCGGCGCACGCACGGCGCTGAATCCGACCTCGGCACTGACGACGGCCGGATCCAGCGGCTCGACGATCGCCTTGCAAAACACGCCTTTCGCAGGCCGGAATCTCGACCTGTCCGCGGGCTTTTTTGCCGCCGATGATCGTCGGGGACCGCCGGTGCTGCTTCGCGACGTGGCGTCCCTCGAGGTCAAGACAGGCCCGGACAGCGTGGATCACTACGACTTGTCGCGACTGATCGACGTGCTGGTCACGCCAGTCGGCAATGACCTGGGGCAGGTCGCCCGGGAGATCGAGCAGGTACTCGCGGCCGTTCCGCTGCCCAAAGATGTCACCATCGACGTCAAAGGAGAGGTCGCGAACATGCGGGCGGCGTTCAGCAACTTCTCGCTGGCGCTGCCGTTGGCGGTGCTCTTGATCTATCTCGTGATGGTCGGTTTGTTTCGCTCGATGGTCGATCCCCTCATCATTCTTGTCGCGGTGCCATTGGGCTGGATCGGCACAGTCCTGATCCTTCAAGTGACCGAAACGTCGCTGAACGTCGAGTCGATGATCGGAACGCTCATGATGATGGGGATCGTGGTTTCGAACAGCATCCTGCTCGTCGATTTTTCCAACAGAATGGCGCGGGCCGGAGCCACGGCGGAGCGTGCGGTCCTGGAAGCGGGACGCCGGCGAATCCGGCCGATCGTGATGACGGCGTTGGCCACCATTTTTGGCCTGTTGCCGCTGGCGCTGGGGTTCGGCGAAGGCAACGAAACGATGGTGCCGCTGGCCCGTGCCGTCGTCGGCGGCCTCGCCGCGTCGACGGTCATGACGCTTCTCGTCGTACCGGTCGTTCACGCGCTCGTGCTGTCACGGCGGACGCACCCCGAGACATCCGCGACGCCTGCCGCCTCTGCGGAGGAAATCTAGAATGGGGAAACCGTTGACCGCGATCGTGATGACGGTGGCCCTGCTGTTGGGCGCCTGCCACCCCGAAGAGCCGCAACGGGCATCCAAGAAGGCGGAGCCGCCGGCCAACGGTTCCTACGTCGACGGCAGAGCGCTTTCCTCGGCAGAGCAGCCGGTCGACGTGCAGGTCACGAAGCCTCTGAGGAAGGATCTGGCCTACGTGATTACGTTGCCGGCAAACATTGCGCCGCTCTACCAGACAACGCTGTATGCAAAAGTGTCGGGGTACTTGAAATGGATCGGCCCCGACAAAGGCGATCAGGTGAAGAAGGGGCAGATTGTGGCGATCATCGACGCCCCTGAAGTCGAAGAGCAGTATCAGCAGTCCGCGGCCGATTATAAGATCAAGAAAATCACTTTTGATCGGCTGAGGAGTGTCTGGAAGGAGTCGCCGGACGTCATCGCCAAGCAGGACGTCGATGTGGCCGAAGCCGCTTATGAGGGCGCTCGGACGCTGATGCAGCAACGCGCCGTCATGCGTGATTACACCAAGGTGCGCGCGCCTTACGACGGCACGATCACCGCACGGTTTGCGGACCCCGGCGCCTTGATCCAAGTCGCCACCTCCTCGGCGACGACGGCGATCCCGCTGTTTACGATCATGGCCCTCGACACCGTCCGGATCTACGCCAACGTGCCTCAGGACGACTCGCCATGGATTGTTCCAGGCCAAACGAAAGTCTCGGTCCATGTGCACGAACTTCAAGATAGCTCGTACACCGGCACGATTACCCGGTCGACGCTGGCGCTAGATCCCTCGACACGCAGTCTACTGGTCGAAGTGAATCTCCCAAACCCCGATCATGCTCTGCGACCGGGTACCTATGCGGAGTTAGCCATTGCTTTGCGGGAAATTCCCAACGCGTTGGTTCTACCTCCGCAGGCGATCAACAGCACCGCTAAGGGCACAACCGTCTTCATCATCGACCAGGGAAAAGCCAAGGCGGTGCCGCTTCGCACGGGCATCACGGACGGACAGTGGATCGAGATCACCGACGGCCTTCGTGGAGACGAGGACGTCGTGGTGGTGGGCAAACGACAGCTCCTCGACCAAAGCCCCGTCCGTGCGTCTCCCTTCCAACTGCCTGAGGCCAAGCCGTCCCAACAAAGATTCGAGCGGCGCTCTGCCGGCGTCCATCCGGCCGTCGCGCCAAAGGCGGAGCCTCCGCCCAAACCGTAAACCGTCCACTCATGAGGAGGAATGAACATGTCGTTGATTCGAATTTGGCTCCTTGTGGTCGTCGCCGCATGGCTCACGTCCGACTTTGCACGGGCCCAACCGCCGGTACGCACGTCCGAACCGCCGCCGCGGGGAAGCTTTTTAGGCCTGCAGCAGGCGATTGAACTGGGCCTGGATCACCACCCTCTGGTCCAAGAGGGAGACGCCTCTCTGAAAGCCGCCACCGCCCGAACGGACCAGGCACGGGCGATTTATTATCCCCACATCGATGCAAACTTTGATACGGCAGCAGGAGCCGGAC
>JBKPKC010000069.1:0-9442 GCA_046765595.1 Nitrospirota bacterium | reverse complement strand
CAACCGTGCTGGCCTTTACAATAAATTGCGCGAATACAATCTGAGCTGACTGACTTATCCGGATGCCGGAGAAGATTCGGTGGGCCGATAATTGAGCGGGATTTCGAAGAGGCGCTGGGACAACGAGCGAAGTTTGACATTCTTATACTCAACAATCCACGCGCCGTCCTTTCGCGCAATGCGAAGCGGCAGCTTCAAGTCCTCTGCCCACCATTGATAATAGATCACGTCCTGGTGCTCTTCCCGAGCGGTGATCTGAAACACCGTCGTCGGATGGCCGTCTAACACCTCGGTTCCGATCGTTTCCCGTCCGACTTCGTGCGCCATCGACTGTTCAAGCGCGCTCCCCATCGATCCGTCGAAGGGTAATGTGACAAACTGCTTGGTTCTGCCCAGGAGCAACCACAGCAGGCCCTTGTCCTTTCTCACGATTGTGACTTCGATCGAGCCCGGATCGTTGTGTTCAATCCTCCACATATCGTCCCGATAATACAGGCTCCCTCGGTGCGTATGGCCGCCCGATACAGTGACTTGATCGGCGACAAACTGAACGCCATAGGCCGAGGCGGTCATGACCGCGAGTGGCATCGACAGCATGAGGCAAAGGGCCCATCTCATGCTTCATTCTCACGTCAAATCCTCAGATCTGAACCTAGGAACTGTCCCATTGCGCCTCACTTTCTTTCTGGTTCGTCTAAATATTTGGACAGCGTAAGGGCTTGGTTTTCCTGGCCTCCGACGTGGCAACGGGTCTTTCTGTCTACGTTGTTGGAATTTCGGCTTGCGTATGAGCGCTCTCTCGCCTAGGCGGCCACCCTGCTAACGCTTCTATTTCTTTGGAGAAAGTGTTGGCACCTGCCCTATGTGTCTGGAGCGGCACGCCAGTTGCGCTAAGAAGTGGCCGCTGGTGGAGGCGTGGGGTGATTAGGACCGGCCTCCGAATGACCCACTCCTTCGCAAGAAGGACCTTCACCAGCTCTTTTAGGCCGCGCAGTTTTGATGTCGTCATTGAGAGAACGAGCGATGAACCCCACCAACCGCCGCCATGGCGGATTTAGTAAAGGAGGCCGTGTATGAGGTCTTTTCATCAACCACCACAGCGAAAGCGACAAAGGGGCGTGTCGCTGACGCTGCAGAGCGCGTTCTTGGCAGGCAGCTTGGTGACGACACCAGGACTGTTCGCTGCCAGTCCAGGAGATCCGTCGCATGAGAGCCATGCCACTCCGGTGGCCTTGCCGGGCTGGACGCAGCAACTCAAAGGACAGACCGTCGTGGAAAATGCCATCGAGGGTCGCGCCGGCAATGCCGAAAAGATGGAGATGCAGCACCATCGTCTCATGGAGAAGCTCGAACAGCAGGCGCAGCAGGACGCCAAAGCCCAGCAGACATCCGGCGGCTTCAACACGATGTCGATGATGCACCAATATATGGGCCAGGACGGCAGCAGCTGGCTGCTGATGACCGATGCCGCTAAAGGGGAGCCGGTCCTGACCTCGGGTGGCAAGTGCCCCGCGGGTGTGCCGACGAAGAAGTACGACGTGTCGATGATCAACATCGAAATCACGTTGAACCGCTGGCTCGACTTCTATCCCGGCTACATGTACGTGCTCACGGAAGACATCGACAAGGCGCGTGCTGAAGAAACCAAGAACAAAGACGCGCGCGACAAAGAAGGCTGGGACCCCGGTTCCGTCTCGACCGGTCTTCAGGGGGACATGATCCAGCCGCTGGTGCTTCGGGCCAACCAAGGTGACTGCATCAAGATGACGCTGCGCAATCAGATGGAAACCGAAGACGGCAGTCTGTTCATTCAAGCCTCCAGCATGATTGTCAGCGCCACGGGCAAGCCGGCGACGACCACCAACCCGGACTCGATCGTGCCGCCGGGCAAGGCACAAGAATTTGAATGGTACATCCATCCGCACATGCAGGAAGGAGTGCGGCAGTTTCATTCCTATAGTCACGATCGCGAATTGACGGTGCTTGGTCTCTTCGGAGCGTTTATCGTCGAACCGAAAGGATCGAAATATCTGGATTCGCTGGGAAGCGGACCGGATAGAGAGGTGAAGACCGGGTGGCAGGTGAACATCGATAACGGGTCCGGACCGGACTTCCGCGAGTTCGTCCTGTTCTATCACGAGATCGGCGATGAAGCCTTCCGTCCATTGAATAAGAAGGGCGATTTCCTGCCCCAACGTGATCCGCTGACGGATGCCTATCGTCCTGGCGGCCGTGCCATCAACTATCGCAGTGAGCCGTTCGGCATCGATCAGATGCATTTGCAGCATGAATATTTCGGCTTCGAGGACGAGTCGCTCGCCTACAGCGCGTATACGTTCGGCGATACGCCGACCACGATTGCTCGTGGCTATCTGGGCGAGCCGGTGAAGTGGCGCCTCGTGCATGGTGGATCGGAAGTGTTTCACTCCCACCATCCGCACAGCGGTTCGATCCGGTGGCAGCGCAGCCCCGGCACCGAGCCGAACAATCTCTGGGCCGCCGGCCAGGATGGTCCGGTCAAGTATCCGATCGTCCGCACGAAGTCCGATCGCGTGGACGTGGAAGTCATTGGTCCCTCCGAAGCGTTGGACCTTGAACCGGAATGCGGTGGGGGCGGATGCCAGCACCTGGCGGGCGAATTCCTCTATCATTGCCACGTTGCCCACCATTATGTGGCGGGTATGTGGGGCTACGGCCGGTTCTACAACACGCTGCAAGTCGGCGCCGGACACACCGACACGATGCCGGACCTGCAGGAATTGCCGGATCGCAAGGGCCGCATGAAGGTTGGAGTGTCTTCGGACAAGTTGATCGGCACGACTGTCGATTGGTTCGGCAAGTCGTTCAAGATCGTTGATAAGGGACAGAAAACCAACTGGAAATCGGATCCCATCATTGTGAACATCAAGGATTGGGTGGAGATGTTCGTGCCGGCTCAAGGACAGCCGGGCCATTCGAACGACGAAAAAAACCAGATCATGGCCTACGATGCAACGGTGTGGGATTGGAAGTGGAACGGCAACGTGGCGTTGGGCGAACGTGAAAGCACCGCGCAAAATCCCAAGTACAAATGGGCAGCCAAGTGGGAGGACAGCACGAGGCCGGCCATTCTCTTTGATCCGACGACCGGAAAGATGGCATGGCCGCTGTTCAAGCCCCACTACGGCAAGCGAGTACCCTTTTCATCGAACCACAGCGGGGCACCTTGGCTGGAGCCGATCCACCAAGACGCCAACGGCGAGCGGACGTCAGAGCCGGCGAAGCCCGGTGAGCAGGGACGCTGGAGTCTCTGTCCGGAGAACGCCAATCAGAAGTTCTACAACATCCACTTTGTCCGTATGCCGATCACCCTGGCCAAGCAGCAGGGCAAAGAACCTCCGATCATCGACAAGGACGGCCTGATCTACGTGCTCCATGAAGAAGAGCGCCTGACGAGGGCCAATGATGATCTCAAGCTGCCGGCGGTCATTCGCGCCAATGTCTACGATTGTGTGGACGTGGTCCTCACCAGCGAATGGAATGACGACGACTACACGAACTTTCAGTCGTCAAAGATCAACATCCACCCCCATTTCTTCCAGTTCGATACGGGAAATTCCGACGGTGTGATCTCCGGGTTTGAGTACGAAATGTCGGTCCGACCGTTCACCATGTGGGGCAAGCCGAAGAAGCACGGCCTGCCCGCACCGATGGTGGCCAAGATCGTGGGCGGCGCAAAAGCAGGGGCGCATTCCATCAAGATTCAAATGGCCCCGGGCGCCACGCCCTTCCATGTGAACACGGAAGTCATGGTCGGCGTCGATTGTTTGGAAAAGGGCAACGATCGAGCGGCGTCACTGCCGCGGGACAAGAGTTGTTCCGAAGTGGCCCGGATCAAGGAGATCAAAGGCGATCAAGTCACGTTCTTCAAGCCGCTGAAGCAGAACCATCCGGCCGGCGATCTCGTGTCACCGGAGTTCGTGCGCTACCGGTGGTGGGTGGACGTGGATATGGGAACCGTGTTCTGGCATGACCATGCGTTCGGCGCGACGACCTGGCCGCACGGCGGGTTCGGTGTCACGATCGTGGAGCCGTTCGGATCGACGTACCACAATCCGAAAGATGGGAAGCTCGTGTACAGCGGTCCAATCGCGGACATTCACTCGAATGAGCCGATCGGCGCCGGCGTCAGCGGCAGCTTCCGTGAGTTGATGGTGTCGATCCACGACACGGTCCCGCATACCGTCAACGTCATCCAGGCCGGCAATCCCCCGGGACAGCCGGTGGAAGTGGCGTTGGAAGCAGGCAAGACGGTGTCGTTCCAAATGCCGGAGAAAATTCTGAACGCGCCGAATCAATATCTCAACGGCGGGACGCATACGACCGGCAGCGGATTTAACTTCCGCGCCGAACCGTTTGCCCAACGCCTCTCGAACAATCCGGACACGTCAAAGCTGTTCAGCAGCGCGATTCACGGGGATCCCGATACGCCGCTGTTGCGGGCCTATACCGGCGACACGATGGTCTTCCGTCTGCTGCATCAGTTGATGAACGAGTCGCACGTGTGGACCATTGCCGGCCATACCTTCTTGACCGAACGGTATGCGGCGGATGCCAACCGGAAGAACTCGATTCACGTCGGGATCGCAGAACGGTACGATCTCGTAACGAAAGCGGGGGGCTTCCAGGGCATGTCCGGCGATTACATCCACTTCAACGGCCGGAGCTCGCACTTCGCCGAGGGTGGATGGGGCATCGTCCGGGTGCTCGACAAGGAAACAGCGGATCTCAAGCCGCTGCCGAAGGGGACCAATCCGCTCGGAATCCCAATGACCCCGAGCAGCGTCTGTCCGGCCGACGCTCCCGTAAAGAGCTTTAACGTGGTGGCCTTGGACCGTCCGCTGAAGCTCCATCCGAAGGCGCCGGAGGCAATCGAAGTCGATTTCGAACGCAAGATCGAGATGACGGTGCCGGAAGGCAAGATCTTCGCGCTCGAAGAAGAAGCCACGACGGTGGCGGGCAATGTCATGCCGAATCCCCTGACGTTGCGCGCAAACCTCGGCGATTGCATCAAGATCAATCTGAAAAACAAGATGAAGGCGAGCCGGGCCTCCTTCTTTGCGCCGGGACTGGCATTTAATCCCAAAGACAGCCAGGGCCTGAAGGTCGGTAACAATGGCGGCGATCAGACCATCGGGCCGGGCGAAAGCCGCAATTACACCTACTATGCGCATCCGGCGAATAAGGAAACAACGTCGCTGGTCTGGGACGGCGGCAACATCGTCGTCAATCCGCGTAACGGGTTGTATGGGGCGATCATCATCGGCCCGAAGGGGTCGCAGTACCGCGACCCTGTCACCGGGGCGGATCTGTCACAGAAAAATGCCTGGAGAGCGGACGTCATCGTCGATGCGAGTTTGCCCGAGAACGTCGGCAAGCGGAACTATCGCGATGTCGCGCTGTTCTTCCAGGATGAAGACAACATCATCGGCACCGCGTTCATGCCCTATGTGCAGAACGTAGCCGGTGTGACGTCGGTGAACTACCGCGCCGAACCGTACAAGTATCGTGAAGAACAAGGCTGTACGCTGGGCAAGATTTTCCAGCCCTGCGTGGTCGACAAGCCTGAAGATCCGGTCACGCCGTTGATCGAGGCCCATGCCGGCGATCCGATTCGGATCCACGTGATCGGTGCCAACAGCGAGCAAAACGGGATGTTCGGCGTCGAGGGCCATGAGTGGCCGATCGAGCCATACATGCCGGGGGCCGACATGATCAGTGTCGTCGAGTATGCCGGTTCCGAGGTGCTCGACGTCTTCATCCGTGGCGGTGCGGGCGGACCCTATCGTCAGACGGGAGACTTCGTCTGGTCGAACAACCGGCTCCCCTATGCGCAATCCGGGCAATGGGGCTATCTCCGGGTGTTCCCGACCGGCGATTCCCGGCTCCAGCCGTTGGGCACGCTCGGTGTCGGCGGCAAGCAGGCGGAGATACAAACGGAACCACACGCCATTCCGACTGCGATGAAATAGGCAGATCGGTCATGGTGTAACGCTCGATGGGGGAGTTGCTCGTTGGTAGCGGCTCCCCCATCGGTTCTTCAGAGGCTTTCACGCCCGTTTTCAGGGTCGATGGAAAAAAAGCGTTCGATGCAAGAGGCCGGAGGAGAATGATGATCAAAGAACTCTTGGCAGGGGTGTTGATGCTGAGCATTGGCGCTCCCGCCTATGCCTATGAAGAGATGACGGTTCTGGATGGCGGCACGCTCGTAGGCACCGTGAAGCTCGACGGGACGGTGCCGAAACCCAAGGGCTATAACCTCATCACGCTGCCGGACCGTTTTTATTGCGGGCGCATCTCCGACGGCCAAGGCTGGCGCATACTGCAGCCGTTCAACGTTGGACCGGCAGGTGAGTTCCGCGACGGCGTCGTGTATCTCGAAGGCATCGAGCAGGGCAAACCCTTTGTGGAGGGCGGCCTGCCGCAAATCGAGGCACGTGACTGCCAGTTTCTGCCGTTTACAACGGTCGTGCGGGACGATCAATCGGTAACCGTCGTCAACATGGACCCGGTGATGCACGACATTCAAGCCTATGAGACGTCAACCATGGGTGCCCGGGTGCTGTTCAACGTGCCCTTGCCCATGAATCCGCAACATCCGCGCAACTTCAAGGATCGCAGCGACGCCGCGCTCTACCACAAACACATGGCCGGCGCACCGATGAAGGAGTTGGTCAAGCTCAGCAAAGGCCGCAGGATCTTTGCCATGCAGTGCGGTTTCCATGCCTACATGGAAAGCTGGGGCGTGGCGGTCAGCAACCCATACTTCACGAAGACGGACGAGCACGGGCGGTTCGTTCTCCGCGATGTGCCCCCCGGCACCTATAAGATGGTGGTCTGGCATCCCTATATTCGCACTGTCAATGAGCAGACCGTCACAATTGCGCCGAAAGGTACGACGGAAACGACCATGGTCATCGCGGCGCCCATCGGGCGGCTCTATGCCAATGAAGTCCTGGATCATCCGTACGTGCGCTATACGATCACGGATGAAGAACAGAAAGACATTGATCCCCTAGTCCACAAGCAGGACCACCGGTAAGAGCGCTTGAGGAGGACAACAGTGGAACGCATGGAAGGACAATTGTGGCAACGGTGCAATTGGATGCTGAACGCTTTGTGGGTTCTGGCGGTCGTCGTTATTATGGCCGCAGCAGCCTGGGGACTCGATACTCAAGACATCGTCGTGCAGTGGACGCCGGAGGGCAAAAAGCTCGCTCTGCAACGTGTCGCCGGGTGGCAGGCGAAGGAAGAGATGGTTCTGGTGCCGGCCGGACCCTTTTTGATGGGCAGCGACAGGAAAGCGGACCGCAATGCCTACAAGGCTGAAATGCCGCAACGGACCGTGTATCTGGACAGCTATGAAATCGACAAATACGAAGTCACGGCGCTGCATTATTTGAAATTTGTCTTGGAGACCGACCGACGGCCGCAGCTTGACTGGCGCTACGATGGCGGCAATTTTCAGGACGCCATGGCGAACCATCCGATCATGCACGTCAGCTGGCACGACGCCGACGCCTACTGCCGCTGGGCGGGAAAGCGATTGCCAAGCGAGGCGGAATGGGAAAAGGCTGCCCGAGGGCAAGATGGGCGCCTATTTCCTTGGGGCAATCAGATGGCCGGTCTGACCCGTGCGAACTACGGGCGGACCGGCTTGTCTGGACCGGTACGGGATCGACCGGAGCGGTTGTTGCTCTATCCGCCCATCATTTCGGTCGACAAGTACGACAATGCGACCAGCCCTTATGGCATCCATCAGATGGCAGGCAATGTGGCTGAATGGGTGGCCGATTGGTACGACAAGGACTATTACGCGTCTGCTCCCGCTCGGAACCCCAAGGGGCCGGATGCAGGAAACAATCGGGCGTTTCGCGGCGGCGGCTGGATCGACAGTACGCCGACGGTGCGTGCGGCGCAGCGAAACGGAGCTCCCCCGGACACGAAGATGAATTGGCTGGGCTTCCGATGCGCCCGGTCGGGGGCTGGCGGCAGTGAGGTGTCTCGTGTCGGCGACATGGAACAGAAATCGTGAGCTCATAATGAGGCGGGTTAGAGGTTATAGGTCACACCCACCTCAGGCACAGTGACATCGAGATGCGGATGCTCGCTCTTGATCGCGGCGGCAAGTGAAAAGGCCTGCCGATGTTCCCCATGGACGACGAATATTTTTGTGGGAAGCGGATTGATGGCACGGACGTAGGCGAGGAGATCTCCCCGATCCGCATGGGCCGACAGACCGTTAAAGTGGACCACTCTTGCCCGGCGAGGCACGGGAACTCCGAAAATCGGCACGACGTCCAATCCTTCCAGCAATTTGCGGCCCAAGGTATGCTCGGCTTGAAATCCGACGATCGCCACGACGTTCGCTTGATCCTGAATGGCATGCCGCAAGTGGTGCAGAATGCGGCCGCCTTCGCACATGCCGGATGCGGCGATGATGATGCAGGGACCTTTCATGGTGTTGAGCTTTTGACTTTCTTGGGTCGATGAGACGTAGCGGATATATTTTGCGATAAACGGATCTCCTTCGGTCGTGAGGATCCGGTACGTTTGGTCATCGTAGCATTCGGGATGCCGTCGAAAGACCTCCGTCGCTCGTATGGCGAGTGGGGAATCAATATAGATCGGCACCGGCGACACTCGGCCCTCTTTCACCATATCCTTGATCCACATCACAATGTCCTGCGTGCGGCCGACCGCGAACGCCGGCACAATGATTTTGCTCTGATGAGCAATGGCGTGCTGGATGAGCGCACTGGCTTTTTGCTTTGCCTCTTCGGCCGTTTCACTGTGCAGGCGGTCGCCGTAGGTGGACTCGATGATCAACGTGTCGCACGCAGGCGGAGGCTGCGGATCGCGCAAGATCGGCATGTGGCGGCGGCCCAGATCTCCGGAGAAGAGCACGACCTTTGTTGATCCGGCCTCGGTGATCCGAAGAGAGATGGCTGCCGATCCGAGAATATGTCCCGCATCATGGAACGTCGCCTTCATGCCGCGCAAGGGCGTGGCGACATCCCCATACCGGACTCCGACGAATTGACGCATGAGCGCGCGGACATCATCGGTGGTGTAAAACGGCCTGCGACAGGCCTCGTCCACCCGACGCTCCTTGCGGTTGACGTACAGGCAATCGCTTTCCTGAAGGTGCGCCGAATCTGCCAACATGATCTCGCTCAGATCCGCGGTGGCCCTCGTCCCAAAGACCTGTCCTGAAAATCCATACTTCGCCAACGCCGGCAAGGCTCCAGAGTGGTCGATGTGGGCGTGCGAAAGTAGCACGGCATCGATGGCTTTGGCGTCGAACCCCAAATAGCGATTGCGGCGTTCCGTCTCCTCCCGCCGTCCTTGAAACAGACCGCAGTCCAGGAGCACACGATTGCCATTGGCCTCGATTAAGTGC
>JBKPKC010000068.1:0-8699 GCA_046765595.1 Nitrospirota bacterium | reverse complement strand
TTAAGTCTCGTGGGCTCGGAGATGTGTATAAGAGACAGCACCGAACTCGCCTTCGGAGCCAGGGGCGATGACTTCATCAACCTCCTGGCTCAGGAGCTGCTTTTCGGGTGTCACGACTTCCAAGAGAATCTTACCAGCCATCGACGTATGCTCTCCGGTCGGAACTAGACTTTGATGCCCATTTTTTCCGCTTTCGCGACGACTTCCTCAATAGGGCCGACCATGTAAAACGCCTGCTCAGGCAAATGGTCGTATTTGCCGTCGAGAATTTCCTTGAAGCTGCGCACCGTGTCCTTGAGCTTGACGTACTTCCCTGGCGCTCCCGTAAAGGCCTCGGCGACATGGAAGGGCTGAGATAAGAAGCGTTGAATCTTCCGGGCGCGAGCCACGACCATCTTATCGTCTTCCGACAATTCGTCCATCCCCAGAATCGCGATGATATCCTGGAGGTCCTTATACCGTTGCAAGACCGACTGGACGCCGCGGGCTACTTTGTAATGCTCCTCACCGATGATCTGCGGGTCGAGGATGCGCGAGGTGGAGTCCAGCGGATCGACGGCCGGGTAGATTCCTAATTCCGCCAGTTGCCGCGACAACACCGTGGTGGCATCCAGGTGCGCGAAGGCCGTTGCGGGCGCGGGGTCCGTGAGATCGTCGGCCGGCACGTAAATGGCCTGAACCGACGTGATCGATCCCCGCTTCGTGGAGGTGATCCGTTCCTGAAGCGCCCCCATCTCGGTCGACAGGTTCGGCTGATAGCCGACGGCCGACGGCATGCGGCCGAGCAGGGCGGAAACTTCGGACCCGGCCTGCGTGAACCGGAAGATATTGTCGATGAAGAGCAGGACATCCTGGTTTTCTTCGTCGCGGAAATATTCGGCCACCGTGAGTCCCGTGAGGCCGACGCGGAGACGGGCGCCAGGCGGCTCGTTCATCTGCCCATAAACCAGAGCGGCCTTTGATTTCGTAAAGTCGTCCGGGTCGATGACCTTGGACTCCTGCATCTCGTGCCACAGATCGTTTCCTTCGCGCGTCCGCTCGCCGACACCGGCGAACACCGAGAAGCCGCCGTGGTGCAAGGCGATATTGTTGATGAGCTCCATGATGATGACGGTCTTCCCGACGCCGGCGCCACCGAAGAGCCCGACTTTTCCGCCCTTGCTGTAGGGTTCGAGCAGATCCACGACCTTGATGCCGGTTTCGAGGACTTCGGTCTTGGTGTCTTGATCCTCCAGCTTGGGCGCGGGCCGGTGAATCGGGTACGTTTTCTTCGCCTTCACCGGTCCTTTTTCGTCGACGGGCTCGCCCAGGACGTTGATAAGACGCCCGAGCGTTTCGCGACCGACGGGCACGGAAATGGCCGCGCCGGTGTCCTGCACATCCATGCCGCGCGTCAAGCCGTCCGTGGAAGACATGGCGATGCCGCGCACCCGATTTTCACCGAGGTGGGAGGCGACTTCCAATGTCAGCCGCACCGCCGGCTTCCCGGCCGCCTTGTTCTCTTCCTGGTTGACCTTGAGCGCGTTATAGATGTTCGGTAGCTGGCCGGGAGGAAACTCGACGTCGACGACCGGGCCGATGACTTGGATGACTTTTCCTGTACTCACTGCTCTTCTCCTTCCTTGTCCATCCACCACACTTCTGCGAGGACGAGCGGGTTGGTCAGGCGACAGGACCCACTCAAGTTACTTCAACGCTTCGGCTCCGCCGACGATGTCCATCAATTCCTTCGTAATCGCCGCCTGCCTTGTCTTGTTGTAATACAGCGTGACTTTCCTGATGAGCTGGCCCGCGTTCCTGGTGGCGCCGTCCATCGCAGCCATGCGCGCACCGTGCTCCGCCGCCGCTGACTCAAGCAAAATACGATAGGCTTGGACCTGAAAATGCTTCGGGGCCAAGACATTGAGCAGCTCCGTTTCGTCGGGCTCGAAGAGATAGCTGCCGCCGGTCGTTCCGTCCGCTTGCGCCTCGCCGAATTCCGCCTGGATGTCCACCGGGAACAGCTTCTCCACGATCACACGCTGCTGAATGGCGGATTTGAATTCGTTGTACACGACGTAGAGCTCGTCGAACACGCCCTTCACAAAGTTGTCGGTCAGATCACCGCCGATATCGAGGGCATGCTCAAAGCTCAGCTTGTCAAACAGCCCGGTCCATTCCTGCCTGATCGGCCACGGCCGGCGGCGGAAATAGTCGCGGCCTTTTCGGCCGACGATGCTCAGACTGACTTGCAGCCCGCGAGCTTCACATTGCCGGACGAATTCTGAAGTTCGGCGGACGATGTTGCCGTTGAAGCCGCCACAAAGTCCACGATCGCTCGTCACGACCAGGACTTCGATCTTTCTGCCCGCACGTTTCTGCAGCAAGGGATGGGCGAACCGATTCACACGCCGGCTGAGATTCCCGAGGACACCGCGCATTTTGTGCGCATACGGACGGGATGCCAGAATGCGGTCTTGCGACCGCTTGAGCTTGGCTGCCGCCACCATTTTCATCGCCTTCGTAATCTTCTGCGTATTCTTGAAAGCGGCGATCTTGCGTCTGAGCGATTGCAGGCTTGGCATGCGTTCCGATGAAAACGGTCCCCAACTGTGTTCTCAATCGCCCACCTCCTTGCGACGTAGCTCCATCGTCGCCTCAGTCGTCGGGCTCCCTGCAGCCTCGTTGGATGACCGTTCTGATCGGCCGCAGAGATAATATCGATTCGGGTTATTTGACGCCGTAGCCCATCTTCTGTTTGAAGGTCGTAATGATCTCATTGAGCCGGTCTTTGACCTTGTCCTCAATCTTGGAGATGCTGGTAATCTCCTTCTTGAGGTCGGGATGATGCTGCTGCACGTAGCGGAGATAATCCGCCTCGAATTGCTGCACCTTGTCGATCGGCACATCGTCCAGATAGCCGTTGACCCCGGCATAAATCGAGAGCACCTGATCAGCCACCGGCATCGGTCTGTACTGGCCCTGCTTGAGCAGTTCGACCATGCGTACGCCGCGCGCGAGCTGCTTTTGCGTGGCCTTGTCCAATTCGCTCCCGAACTGCGAAAACGCGGCCATTTCTCGATATTGTGCGAGATCCAGCCGCAACGTGCCGGCCACCTGTTTCATCGTCTTGATCTGGGCTGATCCACCGACGCGCGACACGGACAAGCCGACGTTGATCGCCGGGCGGATGCCGGAATAAAAGAGATCGCTGCCGAGGTAGATCTGACCATCCGTAATCGAGATGACGTTCGTCGGGATGTACGCTGACACGTCGCCCGCCTGCGTCTCGATGATGGGCAGCGCGGTCAGGCTTCCGCCGCCGAGCTTGTCACTGAGCTTCGCGGCGCGCTCAAGCAGTCGGGAGTGCAGATAAAACACGTCGCCGGGATAGGCCTCTCGTCCCGGTGGCCGCCGCAGCAGCAAGGAGAGCTGCCGGTAGGCGACAGCGTGTTTAGAAAGATCGTCATAGACGATTAATGCATGCTTACCGTTGTCCCGGAAGTACTCGCCGATGGCGGCGCCGGCGAACGGCGCCAAAAACTGCAAGGGAGCGGCGTCGCTAGCGGTTGCCGACACCACCACGCTGTATTCCATGGCATGATGCTCTTCGAGGGTCTTGACGACCCGTGCCACCGTCGAGCGTTTTTGACCGACGGCCACATAGATGCAGAAGACGCCGAGGCCTTTCTGATTGATGATGGTATCGACGGCAATGGCCGTCTTGCCCGTTTGCCGGTCGCCGATGATCAATTCACGCTGGCCCCGGCCAATGGGAATCATGGCGTCGATGGCTTTGATGCCGGTCTGCAGCGGCTCACGGACTGATTGCCGTGTATTGACGCCGGGAGCGACGACCTCGATGCGTGAGGAATATTGTGACTTGATAGGTCCTTTGCCGTCGATCGGCTGCCCGATCGCATTCACGACGCGGCCAATGAGGGCCTCACCCACGGGCACTTCGGCGATGCGGCCCGTGCGCTTGACGGGATCGCCTTCCTTGATGCCGATGTCGTCGCCCATCAAGACGGCGCCGACGTTGTCTTCTTCAAGGTTCAGCGTGATTCCGTACAGCCCGCCCGGGAATTCGAGCATTTCGCCGGCCATGGCGCCGTCGAGCCCGTAGACCTTGGCGATCCCGTCTCCGACCTGGATCACGGAGCCTGTTTCCTTGACGTCGACCTGCTTATCGAAGCCTTTGATCTTTTCTTTGATGATAGCGCTGATTTCTTCCGCCTTAATCTGCATGGCGACTCCTTAGCTTCTCAAATGGTGACGCACCAGGCGCAGCCGTCAGTCACGTGTCAGCAGCGACTGCATGGCATTCAACCGCCCGCGAACGGTGCTGTCGACCACGGTGCTGCCGATATGAATCCGCAAACCTGCGAGGTGAGCTGCGTCGGTTTGGAAGGTCACATCGACGTCCCGCTTCAGCGTTTCGCGCAGTCGTGCTTTAATACGGTCCTGCTCGGTTGACGACAGCGCCGTTGCTGATGACACGGTCACTTGCTGCGTACCTTTCGAACGGTCGACGAATTTTCCGAATGCATCGGCAATCTCGGGCAAAAATCCGACCCGGTTTTTTTTCACAAGTTGCCCGAGAAACGCCTTCCCTGCCGGTGGACAGCCGAACCGGCCGGCGAGGTCGGTCAACACTGCGACCTTGTCTTCAACTCCGAACGCCGGTGAGGCGACGACATGACGAAGGGACGAGGAATCCTTCATGGCCTGCGCCAGGCCGTTGAGGGTACCCCGCGTCGCTTCGATATTGGATGGATCGACCAGCTCAAAAAGGGCCTGAGCGTAACGTCGCGCGACTGCCGTCTTAATCACTGTCCTGATCCACTCATTGGCAATTTAGGGCAAACGGGATACTTCCGTGCGGGAGGCACGAAAATCGGCGAGGAACCGTAGCATTGGCAGATGGGAACTGTCAATAAGACACGGTGGTCCGTTGCGCTCAGGACAGGTGAATGATGCCGCCGCCGAGCACCTGGTCGCCGCGGTAGAGGACTGCAGATTGTCCCGGGCTGATGGCGCGTTGCGGCGCGTGGAAATGAATCCGCAGCATATCGTCGCCGATCGCCTCAACGCTGGCCGGCGTGGCGGGAGTCGCATAGCGCACTTTTACGGAGCTCTCCGTCTTCGTGGTGAGCAGCGACCGGTCGAAGAGATTCAGGTCCCTTACCAGGCACGAGGAGCTGACCAGGCCGTGTTCCGGGCCAAGGACGACCGTATTCGTCGAAGGCTGTACTTCGTGCACATAGAGCCGCTGACCGGCGGCGACTCCAAGTCCGCGCCGCTGTCCCGGCGTGTAGAAGGCTATGCCCTGATGGCGGCCCAGATAGCGCCCTTGCCGATCGACGAAGTCGCCCGGCGTTTTTGCGGACGGCATTTCAGACTCGATGAAGGTCCGGTAATCACCATGGCTGACGAAGCAGATTTCCTGACTTTCCTTGAGCTCGTCCGCTGGAAGCCCGAGCCCCTCGGCTTCCGCCCAGACGTCCGACTTCTGCATGCCTCCGACGGGGAAGCGGAGCCGCGGGAGCCAGTCGGCTTTGATTCGGTACAAAAAGTAGCTCTGATCCTTCTTTTCATCGAGCGATCGCCGGAGGACCAGGGCACCTCCGGCCTGCTGGATCCGCACGTAATGCCCCGTCGCCACGTATTGAATCCCGCGTTGGTCGGCGAGCTCGATGAGCGTCCGGATTTTGACCCGTTCATTGCAGCGTACGCAGGGATTTGGCGTGGTCCCGGCGGCATAGCCATGAAGGAAATCATCGATCACCGCGTCGCGAAACAGCCGACGTTGATCGATGACCTCGTATGGGATGTTCAGGCGGTGCGCCACATAGCGGGCAATGCCGATCTTACAGCAACCGCGCTCTTGCCACTTTTTCGAGGCGGCGACTTGCTCGTCTTCGTGTTCCCAGACTTGCAAGGTCACGCCGCGGACATCATACCCCTCACGGGTCAAGAGCGCGGCGGCGACGGAGCTGTCCACGCCACCGCTCATTCCGAGCAGGACCGTTGGCTTGTTCATAGGCCCGTATTGTACTGGCGGGGGCCCGAAAGGGCCAGAGGCGAATCGGCCTCCGGGAGTGGAATGGCCAAGGACTAGGACGCGATCGAAACCTGTGCCGGTTCCGACCAGGCACAGACTCCCATGTCGCACATGCCGTGGAAGTGCGAGCCTTCCTCGATGGCAATCGAGGGCGTGCGGATGTCTCCGACCAGCACGCCGGGCTTCAGGATCTGGATTTTCTCCACGGCCGTGATGGTGCCGCTGATTTTTCCGCTGTTCATGAGCACACCGGCCGAGACAACGCCCTTGATGATCGCGTTTTCACCCACGATGAGTGTACCGGTGGTGTGGATTTCTCCTTCGACGCGTCCATCGACTCTGACCGTACCGTCAAAGTTGACGACACCCTTGAAATCGACGTCCTTCGCCAGCAGCGTGAAATTCTCGTAATCAGGCTCTGACGGTTGGTCGTTGTATTCCTTGCGTGCCCACATGGTGATCCTCCAATCAGATACGTAAAAAGACTTGGGTAATTATCCCGCCAGCTTGACTTCTGGAGCCGTCGACTTTGCCACAGGATGGAGCACTGCCCCGTCGCGAGCCTGGGTCATTTCCAAACCGCCGTTGAACAGGACCCCGTCCTCGATCGAGAGCATCGGAGTCTTCATGCTGCCGTTGAATACAGCAGGGGCCCGAAGCTTGACCCGTTCCTTCGCGGCGATGTCGCCGGTGATCTTGCCTTTGCAGACGATGGTTCCCGCGGTCACCTTCGCCTGGATCACAGCTTCATCACCGATTAAGAGCACCCCATCTGTATGGATTTCGCCATCGAGATTTCCGTCGATGCGCACGGTGCCGCTGTATGAGATCACACCCTTGAACTCGACGCCTTTTCCCACGAAGGCGATGATATCTTCACCGTCGTCGGATGCCGTCGCGGCGGGCGCCGCTCCGTCCTCGGATGCCGCCTCACCCGTTCGTTTCGCGTCCTGTTTCTCCTGGCCCCACATGAGCAATCCTCCAATGTCTCGTGACAGCGATGTGCGTCGTTCGTCGGTGCGAGGACTCAGCGTTACGAACAAACACTGCCACCGGTCGCACGTTTTAGCAACAAATATGCCGTTTATTTCACGGAGCGACGCGAGCGGTACGTAGAGGGGAACTACTGAAACAGCTGCTCGACAATCCCATCGAGTTCGGCGGGAGAAAAATAGTGGAGGACGACCTTGCCTCCTCGTTTGCCGCTGAGGACGGAAACTTTCGTTCCAAATCGTTTTTGCAACCGCTCCTCCAGATCGACGAACGGCGACCGCCGCATCTCTTTTGTGTTGCGTTTTCTGACGATTACGCTGGACGCAAGAATTGCTTCGGTCTCGCGCACAGACAGGTTTTTGGCGACGACCAGTTGCGCAATGCGTGCCTGCTCGACGGCGTTCGCGAGGCCCAAGATCACCTTCGCGTGGCCGGCGGAAAGCTGCCCGCTCTCGATTAGTTGCTGCACCTCATGCGGAAGATGGATCAGGCGGACGATGTTCGCAATTGAGGACCGCTCGCATCCGACTCGTTGCGCAATAATGTCCTGCGTGAGTCCAAATTCGTTCATCATGCGCTGATAGGCCCGAGCCATTTCCATCGGATTGAGATCTTCCCTTTGGAGATTTTCGACCAGTGCAAGAAGGATCGATTCTTCGTCGCTGCAGTTGCGGATGACCGCCTGAATCGTCTCTAGGCCCGCCTGCCTGGCCGCGCGCCACCGGCGCTCTCCAGAAATCAATTCATACATGCCGTCGCCTTTGCGTCTGACCAGCACCGGCTGCAGGAGCCCGCTCTGCCTTAACGAGGCAGCGAGCTCCGCCAATTCCTGCGGCGAAAATGTTTGGCGAGGCTGATAGCGGTTTGGAACAATCGCGTCGACGCTCAGATGCTGCACCTCGGGCAATTCCGGCATTGGGGCCGGCTTTGTCGTAGGCAGCAAGGCGTCCAGTCCTCTACCGAGCGCTCGTTTCTCCATGGCTGAGGAACTCCTTTGCTAGAGAGAGATAGGCTTGCGCCCCGGCCGAGGCCATGTTGTAAAGGAGGACCGGCCGCCCATAACTAGGCGCTTCGGCAAGTGTGACGTTGCGAGGGATCGTGGTCTGGTACACGCGCTCTTTGAAGTGTCCACGCACTTGATCGGCAACTTGGCGCGCCAAAGTATTCCTCACATCGAACATTGTCAAGACGATACCTTCGATGGTCAGCCCTGGATTCAACGATTGTTGGACCCGTTCGATGCTGCCGATCAGACGACTCAACCCTTCCATGGCATAGTATTCACACTGAACGGGAATGAGAACCGATCGGGCGGCTACCAGCGCGTTGACGGTCAAAATGCCGAGCGCCGGCGGGCAGTCGAGAAAGATGATGTCGAACGAGGGATCCACTGCCTTGAGAAAATTCCGCAACAACTTTTCACGTTCTTCGATGTTGACCAGTTCGATCTCGGCGCCAGCCAGGTCGGAGTTTGCAGGAAGCAGGAACAACCCGCTGACTTCCGTGTTCTTTACCGCCTCGTCGAATTTTATGTAATTAATCAAACAGTTATAGACGGTGCGCTCGAGCGATCGAGGGTCAATCCCGAGCCCGCTCGTGGCATTTCCTTGCGGATCAATATCGACGAGCAAGACGCGTTTGCCTTGTAAGGCCAGTCCAGCGG
>JBKPKC010000067.1:0-2807 GCA_046765595.1 Nitrospirota bacterium | reverse complement strand
CAGACAGGCCGGCTTCAGCATCGACTCGTCCACCTTGTCCATAAGCCACCGCGAGGGGGTCGCGACGAACAGGCGGCTTCGGGAAAAAATGTCTTGTTTGCGCTGCCAGTTGTACGCCGTCGCATCCCGTTTCGTGGCCGGATAGATGGTGAGATCGGGGCAGTGGCCGCACCCGCTCTTCCATCGCTCGCAGTCGAATGAGTGTGCACAATGGCCGCTCAGCAGCCAGGCGTCGTGAAGCGTGAGCACCAGCGGAAACATGCGGCTGAGAGAAGGGAGCGCGGCGAGATCGAAGTAGCCGCCTTCCTCGAGCCAACCCCCGTGGAGATTGTGGCAATGGAGGATGTCCGGTCTTGCCGTGAGCGCGGAGGCA
The DNA here is from genome assembly GCA_046765595.1 of Nitrospirota bacterium. Lineage (GTDB taxonomy): Bacteria > Nitrospirota > Nitrospiria > Nitrospirales > Nitrospiraceae > Nitrospira_C. Next base: position 2,434 of record JBKPKC010000067.1, on the reverse strand, counting down.
ATCCGCCAGGTGCCGGGGAAATTAAAATCCTCGCGGCCTCGCCGGCGGTCCCACCAGCGATGCGGCTGGCCCACGAGGTGCCGAAGGGCCTTTTGGATGTGCCGGATTCCGCGGATCAGCTTCAGCGCCGATCCGACCCGGGCGGCGGCCGCGGCACAGCGCTGGCTCCATGCCGTGCGCAGATGATCGTGCGCCAGTTCCACGACGGCGGCATCCCCGCTCCGTTTCAAGCCGACGAGCAGCGAGGAGCGGTGCCCGAGCCGGCGGTAGGCGTGAAACAGCTGCCAGGCGACGGATTCCGCCCCGCCGGCCTTGTCGGCTGTATTGACCTGCGCGATATGCATCGGGGAATAGGATACCGGTTAGACGGTGAATCCGGTAATGATTTCCCATTCTTTTCCCGACCACACGACGACGCGGGCTGGGAAGCACAGCCCGCTGCGAAACAGCAGCGATTGCGTGGTTTTTGAGAGAGCGGCGAGGGAGTACTGGCGGAAGATTTTCCAGAGGATTCCGCGCATAAACGTCTCCAAGCGGCCGGTCGGCCAGCTGCCTCTGGCGCGCAGGACCTGTTCCGCCTCCGTCATGTAGCGGTCGCGATACAGCACGGACTTCTGCGCTCCGTGCGAACGGAAGCCTCCGAGCAACGCCTGCACGCCGTAGAGGTCGGCGTGGTCATAGAATCTGGCCCACAGCTCGAAGTCGGCCGCCATACGGAGGGAGGTGTCCAACCGGGCGCCGGCACGTTCCCACAAGGACCTTCGCCAGAAGGTCGACTCCTGTTGGATCCAGCGACGCCCATAGGACCCCTTTACCGGGAAATTGGCGCCGCGCAGGAATGACTCCCGGCTCAAGCCGCCCGTAAAATCGACCGCCACACCCTGGCCTGAGGGATTCCAGCTCACCGGATGCACGCTTGTCAGCCATTCGATCTCTGGGAACAAGGAGAACAGGTCGGCGACGACCGACAGCGTCCATGGCGTGTATTTGTCATCACTGTTGAGCCAGGCCATGATGTCACCGGTCGTCCGTGCGAACCCCTTGTTGATCGCATCGTACTGGCCCGCATCCGGTTCGCTGACCCAATAGGCCAGCCGGCTCGCGTAGCGACGAATGATGTCGGTGCTGCCGTCGGATGATCCGCCGTCGATCACGACGTACTCGACGTCCGAATACGTCTGGCCGAGCACCGACTGAATCGTCTCCTCCAGGAACTGGCCCTGGTTGAAGGACGGCGTCACGATGGAGATCGTCGGACGACGTTCAGTCATGACGATGGCCTGCAAACACCGTGTCCAAGTACTTCTGCATCTGCCGGTTTTGTGCGTCTCGCTGTTCGGCGATCGCATAGGCATGCTGCCGGCGGAAGATTCCGTGCTCTCTGACGAACGCAAGGTCCGCTTGGGACAATGCGCCGTCGAGGGGGCGATACTGCCGCCCGACGATGTCATAGGGAACGAACCCCCGGACCTTCATGTAGGCGATGACTTCCGCGCATTCCGGGCCGGCCTCGAAAAACTTGAAAAAGGACACTTCCAATACGACCAGCTCCGCATCGCGAAGCGTGCGTTCGGCGCCCGCCAGAACCTCCAGCTCTGCCCCCTGAACGTCCACCTTCAGCAGGTAGGGCCCCGGCAGTCCCTTTTCGTCGAGGAGGCGGTCGAGCGTCACCGACCGCACCGTGCGCGTCACGCCATTGACGCCGGTCCCGCTTTCGACTTCGCGGCAGAGAGAAGAGCCGACCAGGTCCGGATGAACGTTGATCTCGACATGTCCTTCATGGGCCGCGGCCGCGGCGAGGCAGTAGTCGACACACGTCGACGATTGCTTGGTCTGCTCCAACAACGGGCGGTATTCCTCCAGCGGCTCGAGAAGCAGATATCGCGCATGGGGAAAGGTGGTCTGACAGAGGCCGGTGAACGATCCGTACGCAGCGCCCACATCGATGACGGTTTGCGGCACGAATCCGACCACGCGGGCCTGCTCGAGCGTGTGCAGGACGGAGTCCCTGGCAATGGGCGGGCGGACACCCGGTGCAATCCTTTGGATGTCGAAGCCGGCCAGCGCGAACATCCGACGCATGGCAGCTTTGAGCCGCTTACCGATCACTGCCCTCCCCTCCTTCCCGGCCTTCCCACCAGGCAGCGACCTGCCCGGCAAACTGCTCTTCAGTCCAATCCCTGACGACGAACCGGGGCAGCTGATAGGCATCGGACGGAGCGGCAACCGTCTCGGGATAATTCGCGCAGGCGAGCGCAAAACCTTCTTCTTCGACGAGCGATGCCGTCTGCTCGGTGTAGTCCGCCTTCGTCCCGTACGGATAGGCGAACGCGCTCACAGGCTTACCAATGACGGCTTCGAGTGTGTGTTTACTGGAACTGATCTCACGGCGTTGACTGGGAAGCGGCAGACCGGCCAGCACCGGGTGCGACAC
>JBKPKC010000066.1:0-5324 GCA_046765595.1 Nitrospirota bacterium | reverse complement strand
CACCGGCGCATTCCGAAACGTGGATGTCACCAGGCTGGGATTGGTCGAATTCATGGGGTCTTCAGCATAATTATCTTTGTAGCCGACGATGATGCGATCGTTATTTTCATAGCGGATCTGCCAGTAGAGCGTGTTGCCGGTCAGAAAGGCCAGACTCGTTCCGTTTCCAATCGCGTTTTGGAGCCGGTCAAATTCAGCCATGGTGCCGTACTCTTCGTGTCCAATGATCGCAAAGAGCTTGTGTGTTCCAACTCGACCGTTAGGTCCCCCTGTATCGCTGCTCGCCTGATACTCCACGTCGTATCCGTGATCTTCGAGCCATTTGACCGCTTCATGTTCCTGATAGAGAAATGTGCCGGTTCCATTGCCGTATTGCCTGGCAATCGGCCGGTCCAACGAGACCTTCCGCGCCTTATTTCCCGAGAGGCCGTGCGCAGACTCATATAGGCTTTCGCCCCCGTAGTTGTTATAGGCCTGATAGGTGGCCGTGGGGAGTTGCACGCCAACTTCCGCATCCCGAGTGTCATCGCGGACGATGAACAGGGTCGATGTTTGCTTTCCGTCATCCTTGGTCAACATGACCAGGTAGACGCCGGTCAGCCATGGGGTACCGTCGCTACGCTTGGTCGGAAATGAGAACGTGGCAGGCCATCCGGCCACGACGAGACCGGTTACCGGATCGAACGTGGGGTCAGCCTGACGCGGTGCCGCAACCGGTCCGCCTCCCGCGTAGAGCCGACCGCCCAGCCCGCCGTAGCTGCCCATTCTGAACACTTGCCATGTGAAGTTCCCGGGTGGATTTGCGGATACGGAAATGCGGACGTCGGCTCCGGCCGGATAACTTTCATGATCCGGATAGGCGGCGATCTCGCCAGCCGTCTCCGGGTTCGCAATACGCCAAGCCGATGTTCCGGGCAAAGTGTTCTCTTTGGCTATGGCTTTGGGATCGCCGGTCGCGCCGGAGGGTCCTCCGCCCCCGCCGTCGTTGCCGCCGCCGCCCCCGCTGCTGCATTTGATCAGGGTAAGAAGTCCGATTCCGGCCAGTAAGCAAAGGCCTAGACGCATTCCTCTGGATGACTGGACGGCACGAAGAGAAGTGGGCATAACGAAACCCTTCCTGGTCAGGATATGAAGTATGACGGATCTGTCACGTTTGACGATTGCCCGACCACGTACGGCTCTTGGTGCAGGCGACAACAGGCCGTCAGCAAGAACCGCACCATCTTTGAAGTGAAGCCATGGCCTTTCCTAGTGCGTGAAGTCCCTAGGGCGAGTCCTTATGATTGGGGACAACGTGTCCAGGAGACGAATGTTTCAGGACAACTTGTCAGCGGGTAGGAGCTGGGTCGTCGGTGCTGGGTCCGCCCCCTCGCAGCGCGAGTCGCTGGCGCGCCGGCGTCTTGGTATCGGGGACAGCGACCGGATGCTTCGCTCCCGCGAACACCCCATAGAGAGTCGGCAGTACGACCAGCGTCAAGAAGGTGGAGCTGACCAGCCCGCCGATCACGACCACCGCCAGCGGGCGTTGGACTTCAGATCCGATGTCGTGCGAGAACGCCAGCGGAATCAACCCCAGCATCGCGACCAGAGCCGTCATCAGCACCGGGCGCAGGCGAAGAAGGCAGCCGCGGACGATCGCTTCGTCGTCCGTGAGGCCTTCCTCGCGCAGTTGATTGATGTAGGACACCAGCACGATACCGTTGAGCACCGCCACGCCGAACAGGTTGATGAATCCTACTGACGCCGGCACGCTCAAATATTCACCGGTGAGCCACAGCGAGACGATGCCGCCGATCAGCGCAAACGGCAGGTTTAAGATGATCAGCGCCGCATGGCGGACGGAGCCGAACGAGGCGAACAACAGCAAAAAGATGAGGCCGATCGTGATTGGCACAATGATTTTCAAACGCGACATGGCGCGCTGCATGTTTTCGAACGAGCCGCCCCAGACGAGATGATACCCCGTCGGTACCTGCACATGCTGCCCGATCTTGGTCTGTGCTTCCACGACGATGCTTTCAATGTCGCGACCCAATGTATTGAAGCCCACGTAGATGCGGCGCTGGAGACCCTCCCGGCTGATCAATGCCGGGCCCTCGCGCAGCTCGATTTTTGCCAACTCGCCCAGGGGAATCAAGGCCCCGGTGGACGTCGTCAACAAAATGTTTCCGATCGTCTCGACACTATCCCGATAATTCTTCGGGTAGCGGAGAATCAGATCGAAGCGCTTCTGTCCCTCGTAGACGCGGGTGGCCGCCCGGACGCCGATCGCCGTTGAAATGATCTCCCGGATGTGCGCCACGTTGATGCCGTAGCGGGCGATTTTGCCCCGATCGATGTCGATCGTGAGGTATGCCTGACCGAACAGCTGCTCGACGCGCACGTCTTTGACCCCCACGATGCCGGTCATGATCGACTGGATCTGCTCCGCTGTTTTACGCAATTGATCCAAATCTTCCCCGATGATCTTGACCGTCGCTTCCGAACGCACACCGGACAACAGCTCATCCACGCGCTGCTGAATCGGTTGGCTCAGCAGATAATTCGCGCCCGGCACGCGTTCGATGCGGCGGCGAATCGCATCGTCTAGTTCGGGCTTGGTCTTGGCCGTCTTCCATTGATCCATCGGCTTGAGCGACACGACCGGATCGCTCGCGTTTGGCTCCTGGGGGTCGTTACCCAGTTCCGACCGGCCGATCTTGGAGACGACCATGCGGACTTCGGGGAATTCCATCACCGCCCGCTGCATCTCCATTTCGATCTCGATGGACTTTTCAAGCGAGATGCTGGGCAGACGGATCGTCTGCGGCGTGATCGCCGCTTCATTCAGGATGGGAATAAATTCACCTCCGAGAAACGGAAACAGCGCGAGACTGGCGCCCAACATCGCCAGCGCGGCGGTGAGCACGAGCCGGCGGTGGGTGAGAGCCCACGTCAGCGACGGCGCGTACCACCGTTTGGCGCGGCGGAGCAGCCACGTGTCTTCTTCCGTTCCCCTGGTGAGCGCGAGGGAGCAAAGAGCGGGGGACAAGGTCAGCGACAACAAGAGTGAGACGAGCAGCGCGATCATGATCGTATAGGCGAGCGGCTTGAACATTTTGCCTTCCATCCCTTGCAACGACAGGATGGGAAAAAATACGAGAATGATGATGAGAATGCCGAAGAGGACCGGTTGCGCGACCTCCGCCGCGGCCTTGAGTACGATGGCGCGCCGGCTCATCGCCGGCCCGGGCGGATGCTCGCTGAGATGGCGATACACGTTCTCGACGACGACGACCGAGCCGTCGACCATCATGCCGATCGCGATCACCAGACCTCCCAGCGACATGAGATTGGCGGTCAAGCCCACCTGATCCATGACGATGAAGGTGGCCAACGGCGTGACCACGAGCGTGGCCGTCACGATCAGCGCGCTCCTCACGTTGCCGAGGAACAGAAACAAGACGAGAATGACGAGCACGATGCCTTCGAGGAGCGCCTTATAGACGGTGCGGAGCGCGGCGACGATCAATTCCAGGCGGTCGTAGAACGGCACGATGTGGAGGCCTCCGGGCAGAAGCTTTTCCTCGTGGATGTCTTCGATCTTACGTTTCACCGCCTGCACGACTTCACGGGCATTCCCCCCGCGGAGCATCAGCACAATGCCGGCCACGACCTCGCGCTGCCCGTTCAAGACGGCCGCGCCATGCCGCACGGCATGGCCGACCTGTACCTCGGCCACGTCCCGCACGTAAACGGGAGTGCCGCGCGCCTCCTTGACCACGATGTTCTCGATGTCCTGCAGGGTCTTGATGAGCCCGAGGCCCCGGACGATGTATTTTTCCGAGCCTTTTTCGAGGATGTTGCCGCCGGCATTGGCGTTGTTGTTCGCCACTGCCCCAAACACGTCGTGCAGTGCGAGGTCGTATTTGCGCAGCAAACCGGGATCGACCATCACCTGATACTGTTTGACGAAGCCGCCGATGGAATTGACGTCCACGACGTCCGGCAAGCCCTTGAGCAGCGGGCGGATCACCCAGTCTTCGAGCGTTCGCCGCTCCATCAACTCGGTCTCCGTCAGGCGGTAGTCCGGTTCATTGTCGTGCGGCCCTTCCAAATAGAACTGAAACACCTCGCCGAGTCCGGGAGAGTTGGGCACCAATTCGGACCGCGAGCCCGGCGGCAAGCTGTCCTGGACTTCCAACACCCGCTCGAGCACGAGCTGGCGCGCCAGATAAATATCCACGTCGTCGCGAAAGACGACGGTAATCATGGACAAACCGACTTTGGAGAGGGACCGGATATCCGTCAGGCCGGGCGCGCCGGTCAATTGCAATTCGAGCGGAAAGGTGACGAATCGCTCGATTTCTGCAGGCGAGAGGCCCTCGGCTTCGGTCACGACCTGAACAAGCACCGTCGTGACATCAGGGAAGGCATCGATCGCAATCGTCCGGAAGGAATAGATACCGCCGGCCGCGATGAGACAGGCCAGGGCGATGACCAGCACGCGCTGCTTGAGCGCCAGTTCAAGAAAGGCGGACATGCGTTAGATTTGATCGGAGAGCAGCTCGGACTTGAGCACGTATGCGCCTTTGACCACGACCGGTTCCCCTTCCTCCAGCCCGTCGACGACTTTCACCACGTCGCCGTTGGTGTCTCCGAGCGTGACGTCCCGCGCTTCGAAGGTGTGGGCGTCGCGCTGCACGAATACGAACCGCCGGTCCCGTTCCCGTTGCACCGCACTTTCCGGCACCATCAGCACGCCTGGTTCGGGCAGCGAGTGCACGCGGATGGTCGCATACATCTCAGGCTTCAGCTTTCTGTGCGGGTTGGGAAGCTCCAGGCGCAGGTTCATCGTGCGCGTCGCCACGTCCAGGACATCCCCCACATACGTCACCTTTCCATGAAACACTTCGCCCGGGTAGGCTGTGACGACCACCTCCACGAATTGTTCGACCGCGGATTTGCCCGTGCCGGCATCGGCCCGGATGAAGGTGATGTCTTTCTCCGGAATGTTTGCCAGCACCCACACCTCCGAAAGATCGGCGACGGTGAACAGTTTCTCCGTCACCTCGACCACCTCGCCCTTCGTGAGATTTCGCGCGATGACCCGGCCGTCGAACGGGGCGGTAATCGGGACATAGGACAGGATCTTCTGGTCGCGGTTCAGCTTGACGATCTGCTCGTCGCTCATTCCCAACAGACGCAGCCGATCTTCGGCTTCCCGCTTCTCCGCGCGAAGGCTCAGCATCTCGCCCTGCCGACGCTGGGCCTCAGCCAGTCCGATCACTTTTTCCCTGAGCAGCATCGTCGCCCGCTCATAGGCCCGTTCAGCCACATATGGC
>JBKPKC010000065.1:0-4487 GCA_046765595.1 Nitrospirota bacterium | reverse complement strand
ACATCGACCACCTGGGAAACCGGCGAGTCCGTTCCGTGGGCGAATTGCTGGAAAACCAGTTCCGTCTCGGCCTCGTCCGTATGGAGCGCAGCATCAAGGAACGGATGAACCTGCTGGACATGGAGACGGTGCTGCCGCACGACTTGATTAACGCCAAGCCGGTCGTCGCGGCTGTGAAGGAGTTTTTCAGCAGCAGCCAGTTGTCGCAGTTCATGGACCAAACGAATCCGCTGGCGGAGATCACCCATAAGCGGCGGCTCTCGGCGCTGGGACCCGGCGGATTAACTAGAGAACGCGCGGGATTCGAAGTGCGCGACGTGCATCCCTCGCATTACAGCCGCATCTGCCCGATCGAAACGCCGGAAGGTCCCAACATCGGATTGATCACGTCGCTCGCGACCTACGCGCGGATCAACGAGTTCGGGTTTATCGAAGCGCCATACCGGCGCGTGGACAAAGGCCGGGTCACGGATCAGATCGAATTCCTCTCGGCGATCGAAGGCGACAAGTTCCTGATCGCCCAGGCCAACTCCAAAGTGGACGGCGGAGGGCGGCTGGTGTCTGAAACGGTATCCGCAAGATCGGGCGGCGACTTCGTCACCGTCACCCCGGACCGGGTGGAATACATGGACGTGTCGCCCAAGCAGGTGGTCAGCGTAGCGACCGCGCTGGTGCCTTTCCTGGAGCACGACGACGCGAACCGTGCGTTGATGGGATCCAACATGCAGCGCCAAGCTGTGCCTCTCCTCAAAGCGGAAGCCCCGCTAGTGGGCACCGGCATGGAAGCGGTCGTGGCGCGGGATTCCGGCTATGTGGTTCAAGCCCGGCGCTCGGGCGTCGTCGAGAGTGTCGATGCGACCCGGATCGTGGTGCGTGCCGACAGCAAAGAGGGCCGGAAGCGGAACGATACCGGCTTGGACGTCTACGATCTGATCAAATTCCAGCGGTCCAATCAAAACACATGCATTACGCAAACGCCGGTGGTCCGGATCGGACAGCCGGTAAAGAAGGGGCAAGTTCTGGCGGACGGCCCGGCGATCGACCAGGGAGAACTGGCTCTGGGCAAGAACGTGCTCGTCGCCTTCATGCCCTGGGGAGGATACAACTTCGAAGACGCGATTCTGCTGAGCGAGAAACTGGTCCGCGAGGATGCGTTCACGTCCATCCACATCGAAGAATTCGAAGTGGAAGCGCGGGATACCAAGCTCGGCAAGGAAGACATTACTCGCGACATTCCGAACGTCGGCGAAGAGGCGCTGCGCAATCTCGATGAGAGCGGCATCATTCGCATCGGCGCGGAAGTGAAACCCGGAGACATTCTGGTCGGCAAAGTGACGCCGAAAGGCGAAACACAGCTCACGCCGGAAGAAAAGCTCCTGCGGGCTATCTTCGGCGAAAAGGCCGGCGACGTGAAGGACACCTCCTTGACGGTTCCGCCCGGCGTCGAAGGGATCGTCGTCGACGTCAAGATTTTTTCCCGCAAAGGGCTTGATAAGGACGAGCGGTCGAAGAGCATTGAAAGCGAAGACACGATGCGGCTGCAGCGCGATCACCATGAGGAGCTGCGCATCATCGACGAGGAGAAGACCAAGAAAGTCCGCAAGCTGCTGCTCGGCAAAGTCGTCGGACGGGATTTGATGGATCCTGAGAGCGGCGACGTGATTCTCAAGAAGAAGGGCAAGCTGACGGCGGAGATCTTGAAGCGCCTCTCCGATGAATCGGTGCGCTACATCATCCTGAGCGATCCCGACGAACAGAAGGAACTCGAGGATGTGGAGCGCCGGGCGAAGGAGCAGGTGGAGATTCTCCAGACGCTGTATGACGAAAAGGTCGGACGCTTGAAGCGCGGCGATGAATTGCCGCCGGGCGTGATCAAGCTCGTCAAAGTCTATATCTCGATGAAGCGCAAGATCCAGGTGGGGGACAAAATGGCCGGCCGCCACGGCAACAAGGGCGTCGTTTCCCGTGTGTTGCCGGAAGAGGACATGCCTTACCTGCCGGACGGCACACCGGTGGAGATCGTCTTGAATCCGTTGGGCGTGCCGTCGCGTATGAATGTCGGGCAGATTTTGGAGACGCACTTGGGATGGGCTGCAAAGGCGCTTGGCATCAAGGTCGCCAGTCCGGTGTTCGACGGTGCGTCCGAAAAGGAAATCAAGGATCTCCTGAAAAAGGGCAAATTGCCCGCCAGCGGTCAGTCCCTTCTCATGGACGGCCGAACGGGCGAGCCTTTCGGGAGCCCGGTCACGGTCGGCTACATGTACGTGCTGAAACTCCACCACTTGGTGGACGACAAAATCCACGCACGGTCGATCGGTCCCTATTCGTTGGTGACCCAGCAGCCGCTGGGCGGAAAGGCCCAATTCGGCGGCCAACGGCTGGGTGAAATGGAAGTCTGGGCATTGCAGGCGTATGGGGCCGCCTCCACGCTGCAGGAATTTCTGACCGTGAAATCCGACGACGTCCCGGGCCGTTCTCGCATGTATGAAGCGGTCGTGAAGGGCGAGCCGTTCTTGGAACCGGGGTTACCCGAGTCCTTCAACGTTTTAGTGAAAGAATTGCAGAGTTTGGGATTGGACGTCGAGTTGGTCAAGACGCAGGACTAACTACTTGAGCCGGCAGCGGCCGGTATCAGAGGAGGTCTACTTTGGAAGGCGTATACACATTATTTGAAAAGCCGCGGGATTCGGTCTCGTTCGATTCGATGCGGATTCGCATCGCGTCGCCTGAGAAGATCCGATCCTGGTCCTACGGCGAAGTGAAGAAGCCGGAGACGATCAATTACCGGTCGTTCAAGCCGGAAAAGGACGGATTGTTCTGTGCCAAGATTTTCGGCCCCATCAAGGATTGGGAGTGCAACTGCGGCAAATACAAGCGCATGAAGCACCGCGGCATCGTGTGCGACAAGTGCGGCGTCGAAGTCATTCAGTCCAAAGTCCGCCGCGAGCGGATGGGGCACATTGAATTGGCCGCGCCGGTCGCCCACATCTGGTTTTTGAAGGGCGTGCCGAGCCGCATCGGGACGCTGCTCGACATGAGTTTGAAGCAGCTCGAAAAGATTTTGTATTTCGAGAGCTATGTCTGTGTCGATGCTGGTCAAACCGACTTGACCGAAAAGGATCTGGTTACCGAAGAGAAGCTGCGACAACTCCAATCCGAGTACGCGCCGAATGCCTACAAGGTGGGCATCGGGGCCGATGCGATTCGAGAGTTGCTTCGGAAGATCGACATCAACTCCAAGTGGGACGAGATCAAAGCCAAAGCCAAGGTCTCCACCTCGGCGGCGATGAAAAAAAAATATGCCAAGCAGCTGAAAGTGATCGAGGCGTTTCGAAAGTCCGGCAACAAGCCGGAGTGGATGATCATGGACGTGATCCCGGTGCTGCCGCCGGAATTACGGCCGCTCGTTCCGCTGGACGGCGGCCGCTTTGCCACGTCCGATTTAAACGATCTGTATCGGCGGGTCATCAATCGAAACAACCGCCTGAAGCGCCTCATGGAGTTAAAGGCGCCGGGCGTCATCATCCGCAATGAAATGCGGATGTTGCAAGAAGCCGTCGATGCGCTGTTCGACAACGGGCGGCGCGGACGTGCGATTCGCGGCCCCAACAAGCGTCCGCTCAAGTCCTTGAGCGATATGCTGAAGGGCAAGCAGGGCCGGTTCCGGCAAAATCTCCTGGGCAAGCGGGTGGACTACTCAGGCCGTACGGTCATCGTGGTCGGTCCTGAACTGCGCCTGCATCAGTGTGGCTTGCCCAAGAAAATGGCCCTGGAATTGTTCAAGCCTTTCATCTTCCACAAGCTGGAAGAGCGGGGAGCGGCTACGACCATCAAGAGTGCGAAGCGTCTCGTGGAAAAGGAGCGTCCGGAAGTCTGGGATGTGCTGGATGAAGTCATTCGTGAGCATCCGGTGCTATTGAATCGAGCGCCTACGCTGCATCGGCTCGGCATTCAGGCTTTCGATCCCGTGCTGGTGGAAGGCAAGGCCATCCGGTTGCACCCCTTGGTCTGCGCGGCCTTCAACGCCGACTTTGACGGCGATCAGATGGCCGTCCACGTGCCCTTGTCCGTCGAGGCGCAGGTGGAAGCTCGGGTGTTGATGATGTCCATCAACAACATTCTTTCGCCGGCGAATGGGAAGCCCATCGCCGTGCCGTCGCAGGACATGGTGCTCGGTTGCTACTGGCTGACCAAGGAACGGGTCGGGGCCAAAGGCGAGGGTAAGATCTTCGGCTCGACCGAGGAGGTCCGCATCGCCTTCGATGCAAGGGAAATGGAAGAACATGCACGCATCAAGGTGCGCATCGACGGAAGTTTGGTGCAAACCACCGTGGGCCGTGTCGTGCTTTCGGAAGTGCTGCCTCCGGGTATGCCCTTCTCGTACGCCAATAAGCTAATGACCAAGAAGGAAGTCACGAAGCTCATCGATGCTGTCTATCGTCAGTCGGGACATCGGGAAACCGTCACGTTCTTGGACAAGATCAAGG
>JBKPKC010000064.1:0-3196 GCA_046765595.1 Nitrospirota bacterium | reverse complement strand
GTGAACATCTGGTTCTGGCGCAATAAGGACGGCAAGGGTGTGGACATGAGCGCCAAGGGCTTTGGCACGCTTAAAACGCAAAGCCATCAAGACGTCACGGCCAAAGGCGCCTACGCCAACGGCACGTGGAAGGTCATTTTTTCCCGTGCGATGACGACCGAGCATCCGGATGAAGACATGCAGCTCAAGCCCGGAGAATTCATCAATGTCGCGTTTGCCGTCTGGGACGGCCGCAAGGATGGGGCCGGCGACCTCGTTGAAAAAGGATCGCAGAAAGCGGTGTCCAGCTGGTGGTATTTCCGGGCCGAAGCGCCTCCCGACTACTCAGGCTATATCTACGCAGCGCTGGCCATGGGCTTGGCTCTCGCGTTTCAATTCGTGTTGATCCGCAAACTGAAGAAAGGGCAGTCAGCATGATGGCCGCAAAGCTACGGGTCATGGGCGCCGTACTGGGCCTCGTGGGCGTGTGGGCCGTGGTCGCAGGAGGCTGCGCCAGCGAGCAGCAGAAGCGGGGGAAGGAACTCTACGCCCATTACTGCATGCATTGCCACGGGGAGAACGGCCGCCAGAACGAAGGGTTCAACTGGTCCTCGATGCCCGATCCGAAGCCGAAGGATCTCTCGAACAAGTCAGAAATGAGCACCTTCAAGGACGAAGACATCTTCAATACCGTGTCCCGCGACATGAAGGATACGAGTCCCGGCGGAGACAAGATCGGCGACGACGATTTTGCGGTTCCCACCATGCCGACGTTCAAGTACACGCTCTCGGAGGAAGAAATTTGGGCCATTGTCGGCTACGTCCGGACGCTCCACGGGATGAAGCTCGAGTTCAAGGTCGAGGAACGCAAGAAGGAACTGGATGAGGCTGTGAAAGCCGCCCAAGCCAAGTTCGACGCGGCCAAGCAAGCCTACGAGGCGGCCGAGAAGCGGGCCAACGAGGAAGCGGAGAAAAAGAGCGCCGCGCTGAAAAAAGATGTGGACGTCGATGAGTCCGCCTACGCCAAAGAGCAGGCGGCCATGGGTCAAGCGAAGAAAGAGCTCGACAATGCGCAAGCCGCATCGAGCTATTTCACTATCAGGCCGGGCAAGGGTGTGAACGTTGTGAGACCGGATTTGAGCATGAAACCGGAGCAGTCTGCCGCTCTCGCCGAGGTGGGGAAGCGGCTCTACTCGAACAAGTACGGCTGCAACGGCTGCCACAGCCTCGCCGGTGAAGGCGGCAGGGTCGGTCCGGCGCTGGACCGCGCGGGCTTCCGGTTGAACGGCACTTGGGTGTACCGCTGGGTGAAGAATCCGCAAGCGATGAAGCCGGAGACCAGGATGCCGGCCTTGGGGTTGAGCGATGCGGATGCCAAGGCCGTCACGATGTATTTGGGCACGCTGAGGGCGCCCAAGGCTGAAGAGCCGCCGACGGCAAAGCCGGCGAGCTGACAGTACCGTCCTCCAAGGATCAGATTAGAAATCCCAGGACCAGGGCGAAGAGAATGGCGGTGCCGATCCACGCGTGCTGTCGAAACAGTTCGAACGCCCGCGCCGGTGAGACCGGTTTCCTGATCTCGTTGACCTGCTTGGCGAACCACAGTCCTACAGCTGCCAGCACCCCGTAAGCACTCTCGCCGATCCCGACCGTTCGCGCCGCCATTCCAAGAAGGAACAGCATCAGAGCACAGGCCGCTCCGACCGCCAGCCACGTGCTGGAGCCAAAGAACAGCGCGGAAGATTTGATGCCGATGCGGCGATCGTCATCCCTGTCTTGCAGGGCATAGATCGTATCGTAGGCAATGGCCCAGCAGATCGTCGCGGCGAACGTCAGCCATGCCGCACCGTCGATCCTGCCGCGTGACGCGCTCCAGGCCATGATAGTGCCCCAGCCGAACGCGACGCCCAGCACGGCCTGAGGAAGGTGAACGACCCGCTTCGCAAACGGGTACAGGGCTGCCAGCACAACTGCCACAGGACTCAACAACAGGGTGAGCGTATTCAGCTGAAGGACGAGGAGTACCGAGACCGCCAGCAACACGGCGAGGACAACGAGCGCCTGCCGTGGACTCATGTCGCCGGACGCGAGCGGCCGTTGCTGCGTTCTCGTCACATGACGATCGAAGGATCGATCTGCGAGATCGTTGAGGACGACTCCTGCGCTCCGCATCACGAACGACCCCAGCATGAACATGAGCACCAGCGGCCAGGGCGGAATGCCTTTGGACGACAGGACGAGGGCCCATAGGGTGGGCAGCATCAGGAGCCACGTGCCGGTTTGGCTTGGCAGCCGAATCAAGCGGCTGACAGTGGACCAGTTGAGCCGGGGGACTGTCCGCTCGCTTGAGGTGGCCATGCGCGCACCCTAGCTTTTGGGGCATACCCTGTCAATTCAGCTCGGTTGTGTCGCCCTGCGTGATTTCGGTATAACGATGCTTGTGCTGGTACACCTTTCACGTGTTGGCGGGCGCGGCCGGAGACGCTGGGGCTGCGTCGGGTTCTTGTGCTTGTCGCTGACGGGGTGCGCGCTCTTCAGCAGCCGTGACGGTGCGCACATCGGCTATTACCTGCCCCTGACCGTCCAAGTTCGCCAGGCTCCCAACGTCTCGACTGCGCAGGTGACCTACCAGGATGCGTGCGGGACGACGCAAACCTTGTCGTTTGGTCCGCAGCTTGTCGAATCGATCAATCGAAAGTCAGGCCGTGTCTTTGAGAAGGTCGTGACGGGACTGGCCCCTGCTCAGGTGGCCGTCGACGGATACGAGGATGTCGCGGTCGGGCTCACAGACTTAGATCTCTACATTCCGCGGCAAGCGACCAAAAGCCATCCTGCGACATTAGTGATCGGGCTGGATTTTGCCTATATGGCGCCTGACGGCACGGTGCTCTTGAGTAAGAAGGTCAAGGGTGTGGGCAGCGGCGACGTCGACATCACGCAGTCGTCATGCGAGGTCAAAGGCCTCGACAACATCGTCAAGGAAGCGGTCGCATACGTTACGGACGGCATGGCGGAAGCGTTGGGGACGTCGGTCAAGATTCAGCAAGCCGCCGCTGCCGGCCATCTCGCCGCCTCTGCCACAGGAACCGCACCGCCGCCCTCGCCGGTCGCCCCCGTCGTCTCCGCCGCTCCGGTGGTTCCTGTGCCTGTGCCTGTGCCTATGCCGGCTGCGCCGGCCGGTCCGCCCGCGTCGGCTGAGCAGCCGTCGACCCTCGTG
>JBKPKC010000063.1:0-7190 GCA_046765595.1 Nitrospirota bacterium | reverse complement strand
GCCTGAGCTTTCTCAGCACCACGAGCTACCCCTATGCCAAAATCCTCGCACGCCAAATTCGTGGCTCCAATCGCAAAGTCAAACTCGCGTTCGGCGGGGTCTTCGCAAGTCTCAACGCCCCCCTCGTAAAGATGCAATGTCCAGAGGTCGACTTTGTCTGTCGCGGTGACGGAGAACAACTGATTCTGGATCTGCTACTGCACCTCAACGACCCGGAAGGAGTTTCAGGCCTTACTTGGATGAAGGACCGGCGGGTCGTACAGAACCCCGGGCGGCCCATGGAGCGCCACCTCGATCAATGGCCCTTTCCCGATCGGGAGAGTTTGCAGCTCGACTTCGTCGAATCGATGCCACTCGATGTGCCTGCGGTCCTCTCCATGGAACGTTTTACGACGATGCAGACCTCACGGGGCTGCCCATGGCCCTGTGAGTTCTGCGACATCCCGATCTTCAACGAGGGGAAATGGCGCGCCCGTACTGCCGCACACGTGGTCGCCGAATTACAGCATCTTGAAGCGCAGGGCTACGGGTCCGTGTATTTTGTCGATGATCACTTTCTCTTGCAGCCCAAGCGCATCGAGGCCATTTGCTCGGGGATCATGAAGGAAGGATTGCGTATTCAATGGGGCATTGAAGGACGGGTGGATTCCGTTGCCCAACATCTCTTCCCCGCCATGGCGACGGCCCACTGTCGCACCGTCATGTTTGGTATTGAAAGTGGCAGCCAAGCTATTCTCGACCGACTGAAAAAAGAGCAGACGCTTGAGGAGGTGCGCACCGCAGTGAGCAATGCCAAGCAGGCCGGCATTGAGATCGTCCATGGCTTTTTCACAGTCGGGAATCCCGATGAGAGTATCGAAGACATGAAGGCGACGTTCGACTTTGCCGCCAAATTGCGACTCGACACGTTCGGGTTCAATCGGCTGTGTGTCTATCGCGGTACGCCGTTATGGCAGGAGTATGTGAAGAGGGGTTTGGTTCATGAGGCGACCGATTGGTACAAGTATTTCAAATGTTCCGAGATTGACCCGACGTGCCTTCCGGGGGAAACGATCAATCGCGTGAGGCAAGAAGGTCTAAAGAAACTCTTCATCTACAAACTGACCCACTATCCCCTCCAGACCTATAGATTGTTGCGCCGGTTTCTGCGGTTCATGCCAGTCCGCGACGTGATCTATCTCATTATTAAGCCCTTCTTGGGACAAAAGCGGGGCGCCACAAAAGCGGAGGTCTTATCACGCGCCATTGAACACGCAGAGATGAAAGACGCGGCAGCCGAGTTGACCCACCTCACTGACGAGATGCTTCAGCAGGTCCTTGACACATCCCGTAAAGAGCGAGCTCGTATCCAGGACGAGGTCGAGCAGCCACGCGAACTTCCCATGCTTCCCGCCAAGTGATCCTCAAATGACATAGCTCTAGGTCGGGACTGTCAAAATTTACCGGACACCACCCGGATCCATAGCGCGAGGGCTGTATCCCGTATCAATTCAATACCAACTTCATCGGTCGGGTCTTTTGTTACCCGCTGCTACCAGGGCAGGAGGTCCCATTTCAGGAGCCTCCTGGTTTGTGGAGGGGTTTTCTAACCGCTCACTTTGCTAGAACTTTCAATAACCCGCAGGTCCAGGAGGCTGTGCCGATAGGGGAAAGTCCGTGCCCCGACGATTATGACTTCTGCTCGTGGATTTGTTCACTTAGATACTGCTCCAGGCCAACCTGTTTGATCAATTCGAGCTGCGTCTCAATCCAGTCGATGTGATGATCAGTATCCTTTTGCATATCCTCAAGCATGTGGCGAGTCGTGTAATCCTTAACTTTAGCGCAATGTGTCGTTCCTTCGGCGTAGAGGTTAAGCATTCCGGCTTCGGCTTTTAGGTCGAGCGTGAATTGCTCAACCACGGTTTCGCCCACTTGGACTGTGCCCAGACGCTGCATGTTCGGTACTCCGTCGAGGTAGAGGATATGTTCAATGATCTCCTCAGCATCCTTCATTTCATCAAAGCTGCGTTTGCGGACATTATCGTGCAATCGTTCATAGCCCCAATTCTCACACATCTTGGCATGAATAAAATATTGATTGATTGCCGTCAAGTTTTCGGTCAACACGCGATTAAGCAGGTCAAGGATGCCTTCTTTGGCTTTCATACGCGACACCTCCGTTATCTATCTATCCGCAAAAGAATGACGTCCAGAGTTGTTAAGCCGCTATGTGTTGGGCAGGAATAGTTCACCGGCATCCATGGGAGAGCATGGGAGAGATGGACGCCCAATGAACTCTATCCCACAATTGTAATGGTCTCGTACTCTCCCTTTGATCACTACCGGCTCGAAGTCGCCTCGTCCTTATCGGGCTGGGCTGCAAGGTTGTCATTCCTCTCGACCGAATTGTCCCCCGGTCGGCGCGCCTGGTGTGGGGGACCGATTGAAATTGTGCCCGCCATATTCTGTTCTCCGTCAGCGGATTCGGCCCTGACCACATACTTCATCTCGCCGGCATCCCGGAAACACAGGCTTGCTGTCTCAGCGGAGCCGAGTTTGGCCGTGTACTCGTTGCGTTTTGTGCCCAATCCCAGCGGTCCGCCAAAATTGCGCTGGCAACTAAGATTGTCTGTCATGGGATTTAAGAAAATGACTCGGACAGTGCCCTGACGCTTGTTGATCCAGCGGATTTCATCGCCGGGATGTGCCGTCACGGATGTCGGCTCGACGCTTTCACGGATAATGACATCCTTTACTTCACCGGTACGGGTCAACGTCGGCACACTTTCTCCGCCGATCGTTTGACAGCCCGCAATCATCACTAGACTGGATGTAAGAATGATACGTTGGACATGCATGGTAGTCTCCTCTTCGAATCGGATGGATTTGAGGGGCAATGTGCACTATTTCGTTACAGCCGTGAAGATTGCAGCACGCAGGCTCATTCCTGATAGCAAAGCAAGCCAGAATGCATAATGGGGAACCTCATACTGGGTCATGCTGTCGCTTCCACTTCACCGCTGAGCAGGCGCGACTGGAGCCGTAGATGGCTGAACCGACGCGGGCTGAACAGGCAATGCTTGAGTTGCCGGCAGCTGGCCCGACGCTGGCTGCATAGGAGCCGGTGTGGCAGGCGCTGTTGCCGCCATCCCAGCTTCGTACTCCTCTTCTGAAATGGCCTTCACCTCCGAAGACTGTAATGTCACTATGCTTCCCGTTTTCTCATCCTTGATTTTGACGGCTCCGCCTCTGCCGGCGTCGCTGACCTTCGTCGTGTAATAAGAGGTCCCGGACGTCGGGTCGGTTACCCGGTAATGGCTGTCGCTGCAGCCTGCCACTACCATCGTGAGTCCGCCGACGATCAATGCCATGATGAGATTGTTCCGCATGAGATCCTCCAATGTTGATGTTCTGTTCGTTGTGTTTCTCCCAAAATCAGACGGCTCGCCGAGGCCAAGCTGTATCCGTAGGTTTGTGGGCAACTGTATCGAAAAGACCAATTGCGAGCTGTGCTCAATTGCTCAGGTCGGAGGCGCGCTATTGGATTGGCGGAAGTTCTAATGTGAGGAAATTGGCAGGCAGGATCACTCTTATACAGTCGCACAAGGTACGTGAAAAGTAATCCGCAAACTCCCGTGACAGGAAATGATTCGTAGCCAGCTCGAAGGATATCACCGTGGATTGGGCAGGCGCCGAGCGGAAACGATTGACTGCTGGCGGCCGCAACTGACGAGAGCGTTGGGGTTGTCTTAGGATGTAGTCAAACCCGCAGTACGTGGGCAGGGCATGATGTTAGCTAGTTTCGCACCTGAGCAGTTTTGATCAGACTAAACAAGATTGAATTGGTACATTCCTGTCAGCATCTCGGTCTGTGTCACCTAATAACGCCGCCTAGTTAACGGAGCCGTGCGTTCCTACTTTGCGGTCTCCCGGCCACGGTGCCCAACCGAAATAGCTGTGTTTTGGGAGTAGATTGGCTTCCTGCCGCCGCGAAGTCCTTGCCCCCTGGGGCTTCCCTGTTTCGCGTTGTGGTTCTCCCAGTCTCCGCCACTTCATGGCTGTTGAGTGAGTTCCTCAGCAGGTGCACGCACTTTAAAAGCGTTTGTCGGCGCCGAGGAAGGAGATAAGTGATGTTCACATTCCTACCGCTGCTTGTGTTCGCGATGGTCATTGGACTCCCAGCAGCCGGCCTCGCTCAATTTAGCGATAAGGGCGACCATGTGGAGGTGAAAAAGGGAACCAAGTTGTGTTCGAGCATCGCTGTCGAGGGGGTCCCGCGTACCGCCGACCTGCGTCGGATATTTTGGAGAGTGACGAGCCGCATGCGTGTCAATGGTACGCAGACTGTTTCCGCGCTCGTCCATGAAACATTCTATAACCGTCAGAGCGGCGACACGACCACCGTGGAGAACGCCTATCCAGACGAAAATTTGGCCACATTCTTCAAAAGAGCTCCGACGCACAATGGGATGCTCCAAATGATCAGTCCGCAAGATGGAAGCCTGCAAGCGATCGTGGAAATCTGCCAGCAGGTGAAATAGATCCGATGCGCAGCGTTGCCGGGCTGCCACGGGTTTACGAATGCCACTCACTTGCAGGAACTGTGAATTCCGGCCTGTTCCACGGATGGCACTTGCTTCACTAGGTTCTAGCGTTCTGCCTATTCCATTTCGAATCCCAAGTTAGGTCTTGAGACCGAACCATGAAGAGCAGGGCAAGTCAATGACGCAGCATCAACTCTTTGTATCCGCATTCTTCGTCGTCCTCCTAGTACTGCTTTATCAGATGGCTATCATCTTTGCTCCCTTTCTTGTGCCTG
Source organism: Nitrospirota bacterium (assembly GCA_046765595.1). Taxonomy (GTDB): domain Bacteria; phylum Nitrospirota; class Nitrospiria; order Nitrospirales; family Nitrospiraceae; genus Nitrospira_C. Next base: position 2,389 of record JBKPKC010000063.1, on the reverse strand, counting down.
TCCTCTGGGCCATCATCATCGCCCGAATGAGCAATGCCCTGTACTTGAAATTGGTCCACCGGCTTCGGGGCCGAGAGAAACTGGCGGCAAGCCTGTTGACCTTTGCGACAATGTTCCTCGTCGTCTTCCCAATCGTGTGGCTGACCTTTCTGCTGGTTCAAGAAACAGTGAGCGCCTATCGAAGTGTGGAGACATGGGTCCACGCTGACGGGTTGAAACAGCTGCCTGGATATCTTGGCAAAATTCCTCTGGCTGGGCCGTATATCCAGGAACAGCTATGGACGTTCGAGGTGGAGGGAAGTGGCTATGAAGGTTCGATCGTGGAGGGGACAAAAACTGTCGGCGCGTTTCTGCTTGGTCAAATTTCCGGTCTTGCCCGTGATGCCTTTTCGGTGACAATTGATTTTTCCATTATGCTCTTTGCGCTGTTTTTCTTTTATAAGGATGGAGGGCATCTCTTTCGGCGGCTCTATCACCTCCTGCCCTTAGAAGAGCGGCATAAGGAAAAGGTGTTTGTTCGGCTGGATAAGACCATGAAAGCAGTCGTCAGAGGAGTTCTTGTCACCGCGCTCATGCAGGGTGTCCTAGCGGGGGTCGCCTACATCGTTCTCGGTGTCCCCTTTGTGTTGGTGCTGGCATCGATGACCGCACTCTTCTCTCTTTTGCCAATTGGCGGGACCGCTTTGGTTTGGCTGCCGGTTACCGGATACCTCTTTTGGTCAGGACCAGTCTGGAAGGCGATTGCAATGGCCGCCTGGGGTAGCTTCGTGGTCGTAGGCCTCGTCGATAATTTCTTTAAACCCTTATTAATCGGCCAAGGAACGCAGCTGCCAATGCTGTTTCTCTTTTTAAGTATTGTTGGAGGGCTTGCGGCGTACGGGTTTATCGGTGTGTTCTTCGGCCCCATCCTCCTGGCGATCCTGCTCACTGCGATTCACATCTATGAGGAGGAATACCAAATGAAACGGATACATATTCCAACAATCGGAAAAGTGGCATGAAGAGTCCACTGGAAACGAGCCTAGCAGGGAGTACACACAACTGAGCCAACGGTGTTGGGGATGGCGAACCGGCTGGAACCGGAGCGAGTTGGCTACCTTCGATCAGCGGCTCCAGTCGCCGCGCCAACCATTGATCGCGCCTTTGCACATTCCGAACACCATCGCTGTCCGCAGTTGACGCACATAAACTGCTCGACGGTGAGTCCGGTCGGCACCTCGATCGCGGTCTCGACTCGAAGTGTGCCTTCGCACGTCGGGCATCGAGGAAATTCAGCATCCATAGATCAAAGGCTATGCCGAATCTAACCGGATAACAGTCCAAATTTGAACATGTGAGTTGCAGGGAGACATTCTCGGCGGATGTGGGCAATTCGCCATCTTTCCACCACTTACGCGCCAAAAGTGATACGCAGGTGCCAGCGGCTATTGTAGAGTCGGATGTTTCTCGCACCTCGTTCGGTCTGAATGACCTCGCGTCGCTCCCGACCCTTATTCGTGAGGTCTTACGAGTGGTACCAAAAACAGCATGGGTTATAGAACAAGGAATCGCGGTAATCAGCGAAGCGTATTCTTTCATTTTGCGAAAAGGTCTCAGCTCCGAGGAGTGAAAGAGTCCCGGCAATGGAGTATTTGACCCCGACATATGGCACAAACGTGTGTCAGTAAAGGACCCCATGGACCTTGTCCGTTTTACTAGAAACCGGCTGAAGCAGCTCCGTCTGAGACCGCGAGATCTCGCGCGTGCGTCTAGCATGGCAGAGTCGTACATTGCAGACTTGTTAAAACCGAACGGTCTTCAAACGACATCGAACCGAATGCACGTCTATGATCAGCTTGAACGAGTCCTGCAGTTGCCACATGGACAATTGGCAAAGCTTGCCGACCTGCAGCGTCGGGAACACCTCAAAAACCGATTGGAACACCCCTCTACTTCATTATTGCATCGACTGCCGGGATCTGATTCTCTCGCTAAATGCGAACATATTGTGTAATGCTCATCGCTCCTTAGGGTGGACTCATGACTTAGCCAAGAATGCCATTTGGGTCTATCCCAATCGCAGCTCAACATTGGCCGGCATAGCCCCAGGGCAGGGGCGAATGAACGACGCAGCATTCCTCCATATTGGTCGTGGCAGCATGCCTTCGAAATGACCTCCCAGTAGATATTTCGAAATATCTCGGAAGTGAGCTATTGTGAACAGACCGGAATCTGTCTTGTCTGGTAAATTCCCCTCAAACTCCGCATGGCTGGTCTCTTCATGCCTATCCGTATAGGACAAGTCCACCACGTCTCCATCTTGGGTCTGCTGATTCTCTCAGTCATGGCCACGCCAGGTTGCTTGGCGATGGTGTGGCTGGGTGCAGTTGGGATTGATATGACCCGGACC
>JBKPKC010000062.1:0-4932 GCA_046765595.1 Nitrospirota bacterium | reverse complement strand
GTGGGCTCGGAGATGTGTATAAGAGACAGAGCAGGGTTCGTGTCGATCTACGGGGTGGGGGAAGCGGCCCATCGCTACTTCGGGAAGGCCCTGGACGAGCTGACCACGGGCGAGATCGCCATGATTGCCGGCCTCATTAAGGGGCCCAACACCTTCGCGCCGACCAAACACCGGGACTTGGCACAACAGCGTCGTGATGTGGTGCTTCGGCTGCTGCGTGATCAGGGCCGGATATCGGAGGAGGAATGGAAGACGGCCGTGAACGAACCGGTCCGCGTCGCCCCGCCCGAGGATGTCCTGGCCGAGGCGCCGTATTTCGTGGACACCGTGCTACGGCAGGTCGAAGACATCCTCGGCACTCCGTTGCCCGAAGGATTGCGCCTCGACAGTACGCTCGATTCGCTCGTACAGCAGGCAGCCACCGAAGGATTGGAAAACGGACTCGCCCGACTCGAGCGGGCCTATCCCGCGCTGAAGGGAGCGGAGCAGACGCTTCAAGGTGCCGTGGTGGTGCTGGACCCGACGACTGGCGCCATCCTGGCCTTGGTCGGCGGACGGGACTACCGCGTGAGTCAGTTCAACCGTGCCGTGCAGGCGCATCGGCAGGCAGGCTCGCTGTTCAAACCGTTCGTGTACCTGGCTGCGTTCGAGGCGAGTCGAAACGGCGCTCAGCCGTCTCTCACCCCTGCCAGCCTGCTGGCCGATGAGCCCGTCACGTTTGAATCGGAACAGGGGACGTGGGCGCCTCAAAACTACGACAAGCAGTTTCGGGGGCACGTGACCTTGCGCAGTGCTCTGGAACAATCCCTCAACGTGCCGGCGGTGCGCGTCGCGAAGGCGGTCGGCACGCCGCCGATCCTCGAAGTGATCCGGCAGCTCGGCGTGACTTCGGCGCTCACGAATGATCTCTCGGTCGCATTGGGAAGTCCCGCCGTCTCGCTTCTCGACATGGTGACCGCCTACGGCACGATCGCAAACGGCGGGATCTGGGTCCGTCCGACCAATCTGCGTGCGGCGTCGGACCGAGAGGGCATGACGGCCTGGACGGCGGCTCCCGATCGGCGGCAGGCCGTGTCGCCGCAAGCGGCCTATCTTGTCACCTCGTTGCTTGAGGGCGTCGTGCGGCGCGGGACGGCGGCAAAAGCCAAAGTCTTGGGTCTCACAGGAGCGATCGCAGGAAAAACCGGTACGACGGACGGCTATCGCGACGCCTGGTTCGTCGGCTACACCTCCGACCTGGTCATCGGCGTGTGGGTGGGTTTCGACGATGAGCGGGCCGTCCGGCTGACGGGGGCGCAGGCGGCGCTCCCTATTTGGATGGATATCGCGAGGCGCGTGCTGCCCGAGCAGGCACCGGTGTTTTCACCTCCGCCGGGCGTCATCGCCCGAGCCATTGATCCGAAGACGGGCCAATTGGCCACCTCTCAATGTCCCGAGCAAGTGGAGGAAGTGTTCATCGAGGGCACCGAGCCCACGGTGTACTGCGAAGTGCACGGCGGCGGCCTCTGGGAGCGCCTGCGGCACACCTTCGGCTTTTCCTAATCCGACTTTCAAGAATTTCCTACGTGGCATGCCCCCAAATGGTGTAAGCTGGCGTCCATGTGGTAGGAGGTTTCTGCATGAAGAAAAACGGCTTTGGCGGCGACGACAACATTACGCTCTTGGCGAAAGGTGTGCATCTCAAGGGCGAGATTCGGGTCGAAGGGACCGTCCGGATCGACGGCCGGCTCGAAGGGGAAATTCATACCAAGGGACAGGTGATCATCGGTGAAGATGGCCTGGTCGAGGGCCTTGTCGCGGCCGGTACGGTCGTGAGCAGCGGCCGGATCAAGGCCACCGTCACGGCGGTCGAGCGCGTGCATCTGCTCAAAACCGCCGTATTCATCGGCGAAGTGCGTACGCCCGTGCTGATGATGGAAGAGGGCGCGAAACTGCAGGGCACGACCGACATGGGAGTCAGTGCGTGGCCTGACGAAGTGCCGAAGCTGACCGGCACCGTGCGGGAGCTGGTTTCGCATCGGGGCAAGCATGTCGTCGTGGTCGAAAAGGACTCGAACGCGTAGCCCGTCACGCGCCCGTTCCGGCATAGAACAGTCCTCATGCTCGTGAAGGCACGACGGCCCCTGTGACTGTCGCCGCCGGGGGAGACGCGCTTCTCCTCGCTCCGATGACCCGACCACAAGCCTTTACCGCCGTTTTCTTCGCACTGCTTCTGTTTCTTCTCTATCAGCTGGCACTCGTCTTTCAGCCGTTTCTCTTTCCGATGTTATGGGCGGCACTGCTCGTCCATGCCACCTATCCGTTGCACGGCCGGCTCACCCAATTCTTCGGCGGGCGGGATACGCTCTCCGCCGCCGTCCTGACAATCGGAACGCTGACGATCGTCGTCGCGCCGCTCGTCGTGACCGGCGTGCTGCTTGTCCGTGAAACCCGGGCGGCCGAGCAGGCGATTCGGGCGTGGATCGTGTCGGGAGGGTTGGAACGCCTGCCTCACCAGCTGGCCACGATTCCCGTGGTCGGCGAATGGCTGCGCACGCTCTTATCCATCGACGGCCTGCGCGAAATTTCGATGGAGCAGACCCTGATGGCCGGCGCGGCGTTTCTCAGCCAATTCTTCGTGGATCAAATGGGCGGGTTGCTCAAGAACACGCTGCTCCTCGTGACCGACTTTTTCATCATGCTGCTCGTCTTGTTCTTTCTGTACAAGGAAGGCAGGGACTGGATCGGTACGCTCTACGAACTGATTCCCCTCGACGACTCGCACAAACAGAAGATCACCGCGCGATTGGATCAGACGGTGCGCGCCGTGATCAAAGGCATGCTTGTGACGGCGATGGTCCAGGGTCTGTTGGCGGGAGCGGCCTATGCCGTGTTAGGTGTGCCGTTTCCAATCGTCCTCACGGCGCTCACGATTATCCTTGCTCCGATTCCCTTCGGCGGAACCGCCCTGGTATGGGGACCGGTGACGGTCTATCTCTTTTGGAACGGCCTTTCCGTCAAAGCGTTGATCATGCTCGCCTGGGGCGTGGGCGTCGTGTCGACCGTGGATCAAGTACTTCGGCCATGGTTGATCGGCAGAGAGGTGCCGATTCCGGTGCTCTTTTTGGTCTTCAGCGTGCTTGGAGGGCTCGTGCTCTATGGACCGATCGGGCTCTTCGTCGGACCGGTGCTGGTCAGTCTGTTCATGACCGCACTTCAGATTTATCGTGAAGAATATCACGCCGCCGACGTGCCGTCTCCGGCACCGCCCGCGTCTCCTCCCGCCGTGTGACGGCCGGCTGCCTACTCCATCGGAATGGTGATGGCAATCCCGCCCATCACGTCGTTCACCTTGAAGTCCCGTTTTGGACTCAGGGGATGGCTATTGTGACAAGTGACGCAGGCGGCGGAGACGGCTCGGTCTGGATAAATGGCCTGAAAGTATTGTTTGCGTCCGCTGGTGACGATGCCCGTGATGGGGGCTTGCGGGGCGCGGTTCAGGGATTCGAGCGCCTTGCGTTCGAAATCCGTCGCCGGGGCGTTGCGTTGGTAGATGGGGGAAAGTCCGATCAGCCGATAGCGGATCCCTTGCCCGCTTTCCGCGACCAAGCGGCCCGAATGTTGAAGGAATTGCGCGGGAAGTGGCAAGGCGTTTTCCTGCTCCCAGTGTTCGACCGCCATGACCACGCCTTTTTCCTGAAGACGGTCGACGATATGGGTCGTGTAGATCGTCCGGTGCGCCTGTAGGACGGCGTGCACGAACCCGGCGACCCTTTCGGGTGCGATGCCCGCCGCTTTGGGCTCTTCTTTGGCCGGATAGGCCAGACTCACCCACCAAAGGGCGAAGATCAGGAACGCGAGGCCTGCGGAGAAATTGGCGACTCTGACGCGGTCCATGGTGCCTCCTTTGACGACGCATTGGAGGCGACGAGCGGCAGCGTGACGATGCACGACGTGCCGGCTCCTTCCACGCTCTCCAAACGAATATCACCGCCGAACTTTCTGATGATCCGGCGCGCGACGGTCAATCCCAGACCAGAGCCTTCGCCCTGATTTTTAGTCGTGAAGAAGGGATCGAAAATTCTTGAGAGGTGATGTTTCGGAATGCCCTGTCCTGAATCGGCGATCGTGGCGGTGACGGCATGTTCACCGACGGCCGTCGTCAGGCGCAGGGAGCCTTTGCCTTTCATGGCCTGCAGGGCGTTGAGCATTAAATTCATCAGGGCTTGCCGGAGTTGATCCGGCAGAGCGGAGACCAGCGTATCACCCGCGTACTGTCGCTCGACGGCCACTGCGGACGCATCCATTCCCGCTGTCACGGCGGCAAGCGCATGGTCCATTTCCTGCTCGAGATGGACCATTTGGCGCTGATCCGACACTTCTCGGGCCGCGATCCCCGTAAAATCTCTGATAATCGCCGCCATTCGCTTTCCGTGCTGGACGATGTCCTGCGCATAGGATTTCACCCGCGCCGGATCGCAGTTGTCCTGAAGCGCTTCTCCGAGGCCGAGGATGCCGAACAAGGGGTTGTTCAATTCGTGTCCGATGCCCGCCGTCAGAATACCGAGGCTGCCGGATTTTTCAGCCTCGACCAGCTTTTCCTGCATGCGGCTTTCATCAGTCGTATCGCGGAGGACGAGCCCCACCCGATCGGATTCACCGGGCCGGCCCGTGATGCGAAACCACTCATAGCGGTAGAGATGTGTGCCCAACTGCAGTTCGGCCTGTCGTGGATGCGATGTTCTTCGAGGGATGAGCGGATCTCTGACGTCATCGTGGCCAGGCTCCGCGGTCTCTCGCGACCCCGTATCCGGCTGTTAGTGACTCCACAGTTCCTGACGCAGCTGCTGCTGTTGTGCGGCATCGGCCGGGAGGGCATCGAAGAGCTTGCCGCCGGCCTCCGTCAAGTCGAATGCGTCACGAGCCGTGCTGTTGACGTAGAGCAGGTGTTCC
>JBKPKC010000061.1:0-6899 GCA_046765595.1 Nitrospirota bacterium | reverse complement strand
GTACCGCGACGGCGCTGCTCTTGAAGGCCGACAAGGGTTTGATCAAAGACGGGCTGTTCGGCTTTAACGGCGCCCTGATCGCGGTCGCGCTGGTCGCCTACACAAGTCCAAATTTTACGACCGGCGATTTTCCCAATCTGCACCTCTGCCTGTACATCGTGCTGTGTGCCGCTTTCACGACGGTCATCATGCCGGCTTTCGGCGCCTTGCTTGGGCCGCACAAGGTCCCGCCGCTCACCATGCCGTTCGTCCTGGCCACGTGGTTTTTTCTCGGGGCGCTGTTGCAATTCTCGACGATCGACGTCTCGAATGCTCTCAAGCCGGCCTCGCCGTCGGATTTTACCGGCCCCGCACCGGCCTATACCTGGATCACCTGGTTCCACGGAATTACGATGGGCATTGCGGAAATATTTTTTCAGGACAACTGGGTGACCGGCATTCTCATCCTGATGGCGATCGCCATCAACACGCGGATCGGCGCCTTGATGGCGCTCATGGGATCCACACTCGCCGTGGCCGGCGCTGTGTTTTATGGCGCCCACGATGAAGCCATTCGCGACGGGCTCTTCGGCTACAATGCGGCGCTCACGGCGATGGCGCTCGGGGGCATGTTCTACGTGCTCAACCTACCGGCCTTTTTGTATACCGTGATCGGCGTGCTGGTCACTGCGCGGGTTTGGGCCTCGCTCGGCGTGTTTCTGGAACCTAGCGGGATGCCGGTTCTAACCTCGGCGTTTGTCTTCGTGACGTGGCTGATGCTGCTGGCCAAGAATGGCTTCGTTTCGCTCATTCCCGTGGCGCCGGCCGACGCCACGACGCCGGAGGAGAACCTGGCGCGCTATCGAGGTCATCAGAAGAGATAGGCGACGTCGAGGGAGAGCGTCGGCTGATAGCTCGTCGCCCGGTTGCCAAGTTGGAAGACGTTCTGATTGGACTTGTCGTAGCGGTATTCAAGCCGGGTGATTAACGAGGCAATGGGCTTGAACTGTAGCGTCCCCGTCACTTCCCACAAGGTCTGTGCCACAGGGGCGGATTGGGCCTCGGACGTCGCGCCGAAGCACACATTGGCTCTCGGTTGATAGGCAGTCGTTCCCTGACAGGCCACATAGCCCCCCGCGTCCTCAAAGAGTTCCGCACGGGCGCGGAGTCCCCATTGATCAGTGACGTCGTACATCACGTACGCGGCCACCCCGTCCCAACGGGCATTCTGTCCGGCGCTGACCGTACTGCTGTGCGACTGATTCGCATAGTAGGACTCCAACACCGCCGATGTGCGGTCGCTGAGCTGCAGACTGATATATCCCCCGGTCAAAAACATCGTGCCTCCCGGCGTGCCGCTCGGGCCATCCCGCGGCCCGGCCAATCCGTACAGGGTCACCTTCACCCGCTCGGTTGGTGAGACAGCCAATGCGTATTCCACCAAGGCACTATGATTTGTGTCCGCGCGCGCAGAGTTGATGTAGGCGATCGCTCCGACGGACAAGGAGAGATCCTTATTGATGTCGTAAGAGGCCCGGACGCCGCGCGTGGTGAAGGGTTGCCCCAATCCGAACAGCCACGACCGTGAATAATTTGCGTTGCGCGGACTCTCGACGACTTCGTACCCCACCACGCTATTGAACTGACCGGCCTGGATATTGAGCCCGCGGCCCACCGGCGCCAGATACTGCAGATAAAATTCCTGAAAATCGGCCCAAGGACTCAGGTTCGTGCCGCCGATGAAGTCTGAATCGCGGCCGGCATTGAATTTTACGCGGAAGCCAAGGCGGTCCCACCCTGAGCCGCCGGCCTTTGCTTCCCGTTCCAATACGGCCTGCGCGAGGTTGGGCCGTAGCTGATTGGAATTGACGTCAAAGATCCGGAGCTGGTTGATGCGGTTGGAGGGATTGTTGAAGTTCTGTGTGTACGAGCCTTCGAGGTAGCCGAAGAAATGCAGTCTGAGATCCTTAGACAACAGTCGTTTTTCAACCGACTTTTCCGCCTCTTTGAGTCTGAGCGCCATGTGTTCGATCTTTCCGGCCGATTCCGGTGGCTCGTCGGCCCCTGCGTCGAAAAGGAAGGGGCTCTGGACGAGAATGAACGTCGTGAGTAGCGTGGAGCAGGAAATTACGGTGAACGTACTTGAGCGGCCGTAGGACACAGCGGTTTCTTACCCTATTACAGAAACACGGGCAAGAAATTAGGCATTCTCGAGGCGTAGTGTGAGAGGCTGGCTCCGACGACCCCACCAGTCGGATAACCCATTTATTTCTTATTTTGTTTTGTGAATTTCGTCCCTTCCAGCGACAGGTTGTACATCAGCCCTTTCTGCCCTAATACGAATGCGACAATCGGATCCTTCATGTTGTTCGTATCGATGGTACCGCCGGCTCCCAACGTCACGAGAGAGACGGAGCCGTCGACCCCGGCCTTCCAGCCTTCGCCTTCCCGGAACCGATTCATCGCTCCCTCATCGAGAAACACAAGGTAGACGGTCTTGATCTCCCCTCCGAGTTGAAATCCGAATGACCCCTGCAACATGCTGTAGTAATCCACCGTTTTGCCTTTGATCCGGAACGCCCCCTCTCCGTACTCTCCTCCGAAGCCGGCTCCTCCCTTCAGCACGCGGGGAAACACCAGCACGCCTTTGCTGTTTTCGATGAAACCCTTGCCTCCCTTGACTTCAATTTCGAATTTTTCGATGGCATCGTCGGCACCGGCGTCAATTTCTCTACCCGAAGCGGCCGAGACCGGGCCGGACCACCACCCCGTTAACATCATCATTGAGCCTGCAAGCAGAAGCACCAGCCGCAAACGGTGAAACATTCGCCTCGTCATGTTCATCGCTCCTTTCAAAAGAGAGCCGGAACATTCCCGGCCAGAAAATCTATTTTCGTAAGCCTAATGGCGGGTGGGACTCTACGTGGTTTCTTAGCGTAGGGGAACTGTCAAAAGTAGCAGTCGAAAGAAGGCCTGTCCATGCGTTTTCAAGGACCACGGTCAAGCTCAAGGCCGTAAAGCAGTGGGGGATGGGCTTATTGTGATAGGGCTGCACGACCGTCGGCAGTCCATGCCGGGAGAGTCGGGTGCGCTCGTTCTTCTGGTGAGCGCTCTGCTCCTCGAGCAGCGTGCACCCGTCCTCGGCTGATCGGCACAAGACCCAATGATCTTGCGTTCAAGTGTTTCACCTAAATGGAACCTCGCCTACTGTCCTATGGACCCTCGTGGTCGGCGAATTTCTGATACCCTGTGCAGCGCTCGCAGTCGAATGGGCCGGCCTCCGGCGATTGAATGTCTCCAGGGTGACGCTCTGCTCACATGACCAGGTTAAGCATAGCCGTGCGATCTTCAGTTGTCTTATGCAGAGTGTTGGTTTTGCTTGTCGCCTCTGCCGCCAGCGGCTTTGCTGAGGAGACGTCTTCGAAGAAGGACCCCGGAAAGGAAATCACTGAAATCCCGAGGACGAAAACCTCGATGGACGAGCGCGGCTCGACACTGTGGCGCTACGGCGCATACCTCGATCTGAGCTATCCGATCGACTTTAACTTTCCGGACAATCGTCGTTGGCGCAGTAAAGTCACGACACAGCGAGTGAATGAGCTCACTCCGAATATGGTGATGGGATATATACGGAAGGGTACCGACGAATCATCCCGCTGGGGGATGGAGTTTGGAGTCCAGGGCGGCTACGACGTGACAGGGCAAGTTCCGAATGCCAATCTCAGACATGGCGATCCCTATTCGGATGCGCATACATTCAGCCATTTTTCACGGGCCAATGTCTCGTATCTGGCTCCTGTCGGATCCGGCCTAAAACTTACCGCCGGCCTATTCAATAGCTTTATCGGGTACGAGTCCTTCTATGCAAAAGACAATTTCAACTACACGCGGAGCTACCTTCCGGACTATTCGCCGTACTTCATGCTTGGAGTATCCGCTGAGTATCAGATCAGTCAGACAGTGAAGAGCGCTTTCTATGTGATCAATCGCTACAGTTTTCTCTCCCATCCTAACGATCTGCCGAGTTATGGCATGCAGCTTGGATGGACTGTCTCGCCATCCATCACGCTCGTGCAAAACCTTTACTATGGCCCGGATCAGTCGAACACGGATCTCCGATACTGGCGCTTCTTCTCGGACAGCAGCGTCCAATGGAAGCGGGATAGCCTCACTATCGCATTAGTCTATGACGTGGGTACGGAGCGCGCGATACCTGAAGGCGGAGGAGCTAGGACGTTCTGGACAGGAAGTGCGATCTATACGCATTGGCAGTTCACGAAGACGTGGGCGATCGCGATCCGGCCTGAGCTGTATTACGACCCGGATGGAACGATGACAGGAGCGCGTCAATTCATTAAGGCCATGACAACGACGCTGGAATACAAGCTACCCATTGCCGCCACCGTCACCCGTTGGCGATTGGAATACCGGTATGATGATTCGACAGGGTCCCAAGGAGGGTTTTTCAGGGACGGAGCGATCGGCCCTGATGTACTCGGTCTCGTCCAATCTCAGCATCTGCTGATTGCCGCAATCCTGTGGAATTATGATTCTCCGTAGCTGCCGCAGACTGCGGTTATTTGAGGGCATGATTGAGGAGATTGGCCAGACGGGCTCCCGCGAGGGCGATGCGCTGGCCGGCCAGTGCCTGTGCCATCGCTGTGTAGCCGTCCGTCACTTGATAAGGTCCGACGCCAACGCCAATGGGCGGCACATACACTTGCGTCTGAGCCGCTTCGAAACTTTCACGAATCCAGACGGTTTCATCCTCGATAGAAGCCAGCTGCGGATCTGCCAGAGGAAGCTGTTTAGCTTTGTCGATGGCAATCGTCATGTCCGTGCTCACGCCCAGGATATGGTCCCAAAAGGCATGCAGCCGTTCTTGCTTCTCGCAGGGAGGACTACACACCGTGACGCCGTTCCCGCCATCGTCTCCCATGAGGTGCGCTTCGTCAAAGCGCGAGGTCGCATGCAGCGGTTGATGAACGTCCGCCACCAGATGTATCAGCCAGACCAGGTCATATGATTTGAGAGCGCTCGAAGCAGCGGGAGAGGTCAGCGTCTTGCGAAAGAGCGCAATCTGCGTTCTCGCGTTAGGGATCGGCGGATCGACAAGAGCCGTGTGGTCCGGAGAGAACGGCAGATCGACGAAATGCCAGTACTTGTGTGTGAGTGTATCCGCATAGCCGATGTTCCGAGCGGCGTATGGCCCGGACGGGCGGTTCCCGCCCTGCTCCCCATCCTGCTCGTACGCCGGATCACGTTTGATGTCATCGGCCCATCGCGACGCTCGAAGAAACGCGACCCGCGCCTTGTCAGCTTCAGGCACATCAGCCACCCACGCGGCATACTCCGGGTTCAACTCGAGCAGGGCGAGGACTTTCTGTCGAACATCCGGCGTCAGGCGGTCATAGGCGATTGCGCCCGCCATCATGTGTCCGAGATCGTTCCATGCCATTGCATGGGAGACGAGACATAAGAAGGCCAGGATCATGAACGAGAGCTTTTTCATCAATCCTAGATGTCTTTCCCCCCACCTGCCGCACATTTTCACCCACCAACCCACCGATTGCTTTGCAACCGTTTACCCGGGGACGCGCCCTTCACCAAGCGTCCGCAGCGGAGCCCAACACCGGCGGGTTCCTTCTCTCCTTTATCAGCGGCGGGCAAGAGGAACCTCGTGGGGATCGTTGCGAGGAAAGCGGCCACCTCTGAGAGAATGGAATGCGAGGCATGCGACCTGTGCCGAGGCTCGGGCACCGTACTGCTAAGCCGATGCGGTCGTGCTGCACGACGGCGAGCACTTGTTCGATGGTCCGTTCAGGCGAAGCCCGAACGGACCGAGTTGCACTGCCGAGCAGAGGCGAAGCATGGTACGGTCGACCTGAGGCACCTTAGCATGCTCGGCATTCCATTCTCACGGGAAAATCTACACCGTCAGATGCTGCCGCACCATTTCGGCGCTCAACTCATCACTCTTGCCCGCCGCCACCACCGCGCCTTTGGCCATCACCACATATTTTTCAGCCAACCGTGCCGCAAAGTGAAGGCCCTGTTCGACGAGCAAAATGGCAAACCGTCGTGACTGCTTGAAGCTGGTGATGACGTCTTCGATCTGGTCGACGATCGAGGGTTGAATCCCTTCGGTCGGCTCGTCGAGGAGCAACAGCTTGGGATTCGACAGCAACGCGCGTCCGATGGCCAGCTGCTGCTGTTCTCCGCCGCTCAGCACGCCGCCCGGACGCTGGAGGATTTGCGTGAGTTTCGGAAACAACTGATAGACTTCCTCAAACGCCGCCTTCTCGACCGCCGCGTTCGGCCGATCGGATCTTGCCCAAAATCCCAACTGCAGGTTTTCACGCACGGTGAGATGAGGGATGATCTCGCGGCCCTGAGGCACCACGGCCAGCCCGCGGCGGACTCTGCGGTCGGTGCTGAGCTTCGTGACATTGCTGCCGTCGAAGAGCATATCGCCGGAGCGAGCCGGGAGCAGCCCGGTAATCACTTTGAGCGTCGTCGTCTTTCCGACGCCGTTTCGTCCCATCAGGCAGGCGACTTCGCCCGCCGCGATCGTGAACGAGACGTCGCGCAGGATGTGGCTCTCGCCGTAATAGGCGTTGATCTTCTTGAGTTCCAGCATAGCGACTACTGCATCAACGCGGCTCGGGGGATGCTCAAAAGGAGTTCTGGCAAGGCCACAGCGAGCGATAGGCCGAGGCGTCTGACCGTCTCACCCACCCACCGCCTGTCGGAACAGGCGTTAGCCCAGGGTATGTTGAGGCCTCGAGCGACGCGAGAACGCAGCCGGAGCTCCTTTTCAGCATCCCTCGTGGACCTTCTGGCGTCCGAGATAAATCTCCCGCACGCGCTCGTCGGACTGGACCTTTTCGACGGTCCCTTCGCAGATGACGGTCCCCTCG
>JBKPKC010000060.1:0-2756 GCA_046765595.1 Nitrospirota bacterium | reverse complement strand
CGTCCCCGTCGGACCGACGACCACCAAGCGTTCGATGGAGACGACCACGATTGCCAGGGACGGTCAAACCCTCGTCGTGGGCGGCCTCGTCCGGGATAATTTGACGATCAGCGAGAGCAAGGTGCCGTTTTTAGGAGACATCCCCTTGTTGGGATGGCTCTTCCGGTTCCAGAGCCGGCAGCAAGAGAAGTTAAACCTTCTGGTCTTCCTGACGCCCTCACTCGTCAGAGACGAAGTCGACATGGTCGATCTGAATGCGCGCAAGGCGGCCGAGCTCAACGCGCTTCAGCGCGAAAACCGCATTGAAGAACCCACGAAGCTTAAGCAGGAAACGCTCGAAAAGCTTCAGCGGCGTGCCCCCATCCTTCCACCCGCCGAATCACCGGTGGACCCTGAGTCCTCCATTGTGCCCGTCCCAGCTCCCAGCCCGAATAATTAAGTCTTCCTCGCGCCTGATCTGCAAGACCTCCATGAAGCAGTCGAGCGGTCGTGTGTCGCTGGACCGTGCGTTGTGAAACGGTGGCACGAACATGAGTGGCCGCCGAGGAGGTCGAATCGGGAATTACAGCCTGTTCCAGGCCAGGCGGCCAATGACGAGCGAGGTCAGTGAGAACAACAACAACAGCGACATCGGCGCTTCAGGAATGCCGACGGCTACATTGTCTATCGTGAGGCCGACAAAGGACGCACCGGTCGTTCCAGGAATCCCATCCGGGTTGCCGGTAGGAGTGTCGATGGCGGCAAAGATGGGAACGGGCGAAATGATGCCCAGAAAACCCACATGGTCAAGCAACACGGGTACGCCAAAAAAGTTCAAGCGTCCGGTGGGGTTCGCTTGGACAATATCGAACCCGAAGGAATATACGGGGGATAGCACGGCTCCGCTCGCACCCAGCCCGGTTCGCCCCAACGTGACGGTGCCGTCGGCGTTCACACCGACGCCGCCGACAAGGTCGAACGTAAACGTCATCATATCGCCATAGGTCGCTTTGTAGGTGCTATCAAGGAAACTGACGTCGATGTGGTTTGGAGCATCGAGCGTCAGGAGCGTGTAGGATCCGGCGGCCGAATCGAACGAGGGACGGTCGAAGTAGAAAGCCAGCGCCCAGGCCTGCGACGGAATGAACATCAACAGAAAGACAAGAAGGAGCATTGAGAAGCCTCCTGAACGCAGTCTAGGAGAACCTTCGTTTAAAACCAATCCTACGAAAGGATGGGAGATTGTAAAATTTCGGATAGGATTGAATGGGAGGAGTTGTCGTGGTTCAGACTACAAGCGGCTGGTCACGGTCAAGTCCCTCCGTATTCGGGCGCGATGATGGTCGTCAGTGTGGTGCTCACGGTTTGCCCAAAAAACGTGTTTTTCGCTTTCACAGTCCAACTCACGACGACGACGACATTGTGCGATTCAGCGCCGGCAACCCGGAGGTAACGTGGCCGTCACGGTGCCTCGCTCCGTTCAGATTGGAGTTGATCAGCATCGTCCGTCCTTTCGAATCCACGTTTGGCGTCGTCTGCAGTCCGCTGATGCCGGGGAGTATCCCGGCAAGGATGCCTCCGGCGACCAATCCTTCGATCATCGTAAAACCGCCGTCTTGTCCGATGCTGTCGAATCGCTTCACGACTCTTTCCTTTCAGCTATGGACAGGAGGCAGCCGCACACCAAAACACTCTTCCGGAGGGCGTGACCGCGACTGAAAAGGCGTTGCCTGTTGAGGGCGACACCATCAGCAGCGTATTGGCCGCGCCGCCGCCTGAACGAGTCCCGTACGCATTGAATGCCGCCATTGCCGCGCTGATATTCGTCACCCGGTCTGAGCTGACGGGATGCCGTCCGGAAAGCACTGCGTCCGCATAAAACTAGGGAAATACCGAGAGGCGCATGATAAGCCCCGTGCACTACAAAGGGGACATGCTGACGCGCATTCCGATCGTCACGACTCTGACCCTCTCTGTACTCGTCGCGGGATGCGCCGGGCATCGTCCCCCGCCTGACAATGCCGTGATAGATCGGGCAGCGGAGACAGAAACCGTGATCGCAAATGCCGAACGAGGTACCCCCGAGGATCAATACAATCTCGGCATGCGGTACGAACGTGGGATCACCGTGCCGCAGAACTATCTGGAAGCCGCTCACTGGTATCAACTGGCCGCCATGCAAGGTGATCGGGATGGGCAATACAAGGTTTGCGAGCTATCAGAGCGGGGACAAGGTCTCCCACAGAACTATCAGGAGGCGTTACGTTGGTGCGGGTTGGCGGCCGAACAGGGTCATGGGCGGGCCATGTTTATCATTGGACGGCTGTACCATACGGCACATGGAGTGCCTCATGATCTTGTCCGGGCGCATATGTGGTACAACCTCGCCACCGCAAACGGATATGAGGACGGGAAGAAATGGCGCGACCGGATTGCGGATGAAATGAGTCCGAGTCAGGTTGCCGAAGCTCAGAAAATGGCGCGTGAGTGGAGCGTGAAAATGAACACGCGACATGGCTAACACTCACGCACGAGGACAGAGGTCACATTTAAAAGCGTCCTTCGTGTTGTTGATGCTCGACCGAACTGATCATTTCGTTCCTTGCCGTAGCACTCTCCCTGCATCTTCTGGCCAATTTCGGCCGGATGATGTGCGCCTAAGTCGTGATTTTGTAAGAGAACCCGCAAATCGGTTTCCCAGCCCGTTTCTTGCTCAGTCCCCCATGCACGGCTGACTGTAGAGTCAACACGTGCCGCCGCTATGCCTTGGGCATAGC
>JBKPKC010000059.1:0-3084 GCA_046765595.1 Nitrospirota bacterium | reverse complement strand
ATTCCATTCCGACGAATACCGACACACAACCGCTGTCGGCTGCCAGCTTGACCATGTCCTCGTCGTCGCCCAAAAACAACGTGGATTGGCAGCCCCATTTGATGTTCAAAGGTTTCAGAGCGGCCCATAACTCGCGGCAGTAGGTCCGGTTACTGTTGTGGAGATCATCCACAAAAGCGACGATGCTGCCGTCTTCGATACCCAATCGGATGCGCACTCCTGTGAGGAAGGCATGCCAAAGCGTGTCATTCGACATCCGATCCACCAATTCTCCGCACACCCACCGCTTCACCTGGGTCAACTCCTTGACGACTTCTTCGACGGGCCGGCGCCTCGTGGTTTTGCCATTAAACGGGGAGACGCTGCAAAACTCGCAATCAAAATGACAGCCCCGCGTCGTGAAACTGCACTGGCGGGTCATATAGGCATCGGGGCTCAATAGTTCCACCCGAGGACTCTTGTAATTGACCAACGCTGGAAACGCTGACATCTTGTACATGGGCTTGAGGGCCCCAGCCATGAAGTCGGCTATTACCTCGGGCCACAAGTCTTCCGCTTCACCGCACACGACCGCGTCACAGAATCGCAACGCTTCTTCCGGACAATAGGTGGGATGGACGCCCCCCAACACCACGGCCTTCCCCCGCTTCCTGAACTCTGTGGCAATCTCGTAGGCGCGGGGCGCGTAACACGTCATGACGGAAATTCCCACCAGGTCACAGGGATGATCGAAGTTGACCTCTTGGACAGCTTCGTCAATGAGATCGACGGACCAGGACTCAGGCGTATACGCCGCAATGACCGGCAAACTCAATTTTGGGAACCATACGGCTCGGCGTTCCGATGCCGTCAGATGATAGGGATTGTTTAGAGGATAGGGGTCCACGAGGAGAAGACGTCGTGCCGAACTTTCCGGTGAACGGGATGATCGTACTGGTTGAATAAGATCCATCGCCTCTCCTCTGGTCGTACCGAACGGTGAGTGGACAAACCGAGAAAATCCTTGCTGGGTTTTCAGGCCAACGGGGTCGCTTCAGTTTGCAGGGCGGACGAACCGGCAAGAATGTCTATACCAGACAAGAAGGCCCGATTCTGATCAAAATTGCTCAATAGAAGTTCGTCTGCGGCTGACGAACGAGGCAATGATACTTTCCCGCCTTGGGCGCGGCCCTGAATCCATGATCCTATCTAGGACGATCGAATCGGCGCTCTTTTAGTGACCGCCATGATGGCCCATAGCCATCGAACCAGGACTCATCAGGCCGGTGCGGCGTGCGCCAGGAACCGCCTGTACAGGTTTGCGCTCGTTTTCATCCCGCCAGCAACTTTGTTCGGCAATCATCAGCTGGCCGATACTCGCATCTTTGGGTATCCGGGCCATGCAGGCCCGCAGCGTGTCTTCCGGTGAACCAACTGCTAGGTCCCCTTCCGTCGTGGCATCGGCTCCAGGAGCAACTGGAGCAGGCTGTCGGTCCAGAGACTGTATAGTCGCCGCTTCAAGAGAGCCACTCAACAATACTGCCAGAATACACGTTGTCTGCATCGTGAAAAGAGGTGTCATGTTGCCCTCCTCTAGAGATGTAAGATGGCCATCCATGAATTTCAGTATGGGCTGTCGGCCCGTGGAAAGTTGGTCAAAAGCGCTCAATGAAGTCAGCAGGCACTGCGTTTCACGTTTGAGCTTTGGCCTTCCACCCGAAAGCTCTGATCGTAAGGAGAAGGTTCTTCTTACGGGATGCTAAAGCACGGAAGACGTTGCGAAGATTGCGAGCGCTTCCACCAGAGCTTGTAGCTAGGGCTATACAGGGTGGACCACAGCGAGATGATCAAGACAATATTTAGACGGACTTCAGCTGGACGAGTGGCCCTGATGCGCAGGAAGACCCCGCCATCCATTCTACAATCAGCCGGTGTCTTGGGATTCATGTTGCTCGCCCTTGTAAGCGCAGGGGGGCCCGCTCAGGCATCTCTGCCGGGGTTACACGTGGAGATCCTCGGCATCCGGAATAGCATAGGAGCAGTGGCCTGCGCATTGTTCGAAGGGCCTGAAGGCTTTCCTACTGCATTTTTGCGGTTTGCGACCAACATCATGATGGTTCAAATCCGTGCGACCAAGGCCACGTGCGACTTTGCAGACATAGCGCCCGGCACCTATGCACTTGCAGTGATTCATGACGAAAACCGGGACGGCGAACTTGGCACCAACTGGACCGGGAAACCGAAAGAGGGGTACGGATTTTCGAATGACGCGCAAGGCACACTGGGACCGCCCTCGTTCGAGGCGGCAAGTTTTTCCTACAATGGAGAGCGCTTAAACATGACGATCTCCCTCCGATACTGATGGGAGCGACACCCGCCATGATCGTAGCTAAGCACCGCCGTTTAGGAACTCACGAACACGAAGGCGAGCCCCTGGGTTGAGCAATCTGCTGACAACCTGCTTTACCATGTGCTGCATCTGTTCATATTCCTGGTCAGAGAGATTAGCGACTTGCAAGAGGGCTTCGCTGAGGCGAATATATTCGAGGACGCTATGGCGGTAGTCGACCTTACTCCGCTGTCGCGGATGTAGCTTTGAGAGTTCAATCGCGTAATACTCGACTATCCCCTCTTCGTCTTCGGATAACCCTGCACTCTTGGCCATGAGAGCGGTCGACAACAGATATTCACAGCCGTGGAGATAATCTTGAATTTCTTTGCGGACGCACACATTCCGAGGATGAGCCATGTGACCACCGCCGTTCTCACAACCGACGGCGGTCGAGTCTTCCTACAGTCCGTCGGCAGTTGCGCGGAAGAAGTTCTGTTACTGAGGAGCAGTGAGTATCGACGACGTCGCGCGGGCAGGTACCGTCCGCTCAAACACTTTGGCGAGAAGATTCCTCTGCCTCATCTTTTCCATGAGACCCGCGTAGGAATCATCACGGATAATGTGATCAAATTGTGCCTTGTAGTTACTGACCATGCTGGCGCCATCGATGACAAGGTCGTATATTAGCCAATGGCCGGACTGGCTCCCCAACCGAAAATCTACCGAAGTGTCCACCTTTGATCCGACAAGGATCGTTCTCACCTCCGCAAAGC